>NZ_JAHLQK010000002.1:0-300000 GCF_018919215.1 Alkaliphilus flagellatus | reverse complement strand
AGTCGCTATTTGGGGCATTAATAATGCGCTCAATAGTATTTTCAAGCTCCCTAATATTGCCTTGCCAAGGATCACTTACCATCTTATCTATCAATTCACTGGATAATGAAATTGGAGTTTTGCCAAGCTTTAATGATTTCATCTTAATGAAGTAATCAATTAAAAGGGGTATATCGTCTTTTCTATTTCTTAAAGGTAGTAATTTTAGAGGTAATACATTCAAACGATAGAACAAGTCCTTTCTAAAATAACCGTCTTCTGTGTCCCTCTGCAAGTCCCTATTAGTTGCAGCTATAATTCTAACATCTACCTCTATTTCTCGATTGCCTCCTATTCGAAACAACTTTCCCTTTTCCAACACCCTAAGCAAATTAGTCTGCATATCTATTGGCATTTCTCCAATCTCGTCTAAAAATAAAGTGCCTCCATCTGCAAGTTCAAATTTCCCTGGCCGCCCTCCTCTTATGGCTCCAGTGAAAGCTCCTTCCTCATAACCAAATAACTCAGACTCTATTAAATCTCGAGGAAGAGCACCACAATTAATTGCTACAAAGGGACCATTTCGCCTACTACTTTCATTATGTATTGACTGAGCAAATACTTCCTTTCCCGTACCACTTTCTCCAGTAATTAGCACAGTGGACGGGCTATTAGAAATTTGTTTAGCATAGTTAAGTAGCTTAGAAAACTCTTTATTTTTTCCAATAATTTTATCAAATGTATATAAGGCTTGTTTCCCCATAACCTTATTAGCTAGATTTCTAACACTTTTTATTTCATTAATCGTACAAACGATACCTTCATATTTATATTGCTCACTTTCAATTATCGGATAGGCGCTTAATATACAATGGATTCTACCCTTTTGACCCTTTATAAAAGCCTCTTCCTCTAGATAAGTAGTTTTGTTGCTTACACTCTGTTGAATACTTTCCCATTTCTCAATAATTTCACTAACATTTACCCCAAGAACCTCCTCTTGACTTAACCCTAGTATTTCACTGGCAGTACGGTTTATTGTCTTAATATAACCATTAGGCCCAGTGGTAAAAATGCCTGTGCTAATAGAATCAATAATAGTTTCTATGTATTTTTTTGCAACTAATAGTTTATGATTTAATTCTTCCCAAGATTTTGTTTGCATAAATACCAACTCCAAAATTAATATAGGTACATACGTCACCCATTGTTACTGTAATTCTCTAGTACTAAAATTACACAATACTTTATTTCAATATATCTCTATTATAATTTTACATGGATTGTATATATAAGTCAAAATAGTTCGACTATTTGGTGCGTATTTATCCATTATCTATTTTTTTTGCCAATCAATTGATATAATTATATATACGTAATATAGAAAGATGATAGGATACGAATGTAGAAAGGAAGATACTTGTGAAGAAAATTAAAACTGCCTGTTCCTTGGACTGTTGGGATGTCTGTGCTATAGAAATAACTATGGATGGAGATGAAGTTATCAAAATTCAAGGTGATCCTAACCATCCTATTACAAAAGGATTTTTATGTCAAAAAGGCATTAATCATATCGAAAGAGTAATGAGCCCAAATAGAATAACTAGTCCTATGAAAAAAATAAATGATAATTGGATTTCTATCAGCTGGGAGCAAGCTATAGAAGAAATTGCTTCTAAGCTTAAAGATATAAAGGACAACTACGGTTCCAATTCCCTAATACACTATAGAGACTCTGGTCATAGTGGTCTATTAAAAAATATAGATACTGCATTTTTTAATAGTTATGGAGGTGTTACCTCCCCTAAAGGTAGTCTATGCTGGGGTGCCGGAATAGCTGCCCAAACCTTAGACTTCGGTAGGGCTTTAAGCCACGATCCAGCAGATCATTTGAACTCTAAAACTATTATAGTTTGGGGCAGAAATCCTGTTTATACCAATATGCATCTAGTACCTTTTTTGAAAAAGGCTAAGGATAATGGAGCCAATATAGTAGTTATAGATCCTATTAAAACCGCAACTGCTCAAATGGCTACTCATCATTACCCAATACGTCCAGAGGCTGATGGTTTTTTGGCATTGGCTATGGCAAAACTGATACTTGAAGAAAATCTATATGATACTACCTTTGTAGCTAGTTATAGCAATGGCTTTCATAGTTATTTTGAATATGTTAAAGGTCTTAATTTAAATGACTTAATAGATAAAACTGGTCTTTCATTAGAAAACATAAAAGAATTAACAGACCTATATGCTAAAAATAAACCATCTTCTATTATTTTAGGCTATGGTCTACAACGATACTATAATGGTGGTAAAAATATTAGGCTCATAGATGCGCTAGGTGCTTTAACAGGAAACATAGGTGTTGAAGGTGGAGGTGTTACATATGCCAATAGATATATTTCTAGATGGATTGATAACAATTATGTCGATAATAAACTACCCTACGAGCTTCCTAGATTTAAGCGCTCCCTTTTTTCACAATATATTTTAGAAGATAACCCTGGCAATATAAAAGGTATATTCGTAACAATGAGTAATCCAGTATTGCAACTTCCAAACACTACAAAAACAATAGAAGCTTTTAAATCTATTCCTTTTAAAGTTGTTATTGATCACTTTTTAACCGATACAGCTCAACTGGCAGATTATATACTACCATGTACTCACATTTATGAGGAGGAAGATTTTATTTCTTCATCAATGTGGCACTCTTATTTCTACTATACAGAAAGGGTACTGCCACCCCGCAAAAATGTAAAAAGTGAATTTGAAATATTTAACTTACTAGCTAAAAAAATGAACATGATAGGCTTTTTAGAAAAATATCCCGATGAAAAAACCTATTTGGAAAGAAGTTTAGCTCCTTTATTAAAGGATACTGGCCTTTCATTAGAAGATATGAAGGGAAAAAGATTAAAACTGGATGGAAATAATATACCTTGGAAAAACAAGATTTTTGCTACACCTTCTAAAAAATTTCAATTTATTAATCCAATTGAAGATGACTTAGAGTTTATTTCCTACAAAAATGATAATTATCCACTACATCTATTAACATTACATCCTAAACACTCTTTACATTCTCAGCATTTTATAGATGAGCACTCTGGAACATTACCTAAAGTATATGCAAGTAGCCAAACTTTTAAAGAATACAATATAGATGATGGAGAAGAAATCATATTATCATCCCAAAACGGAAGTATAATTTGTGTAGCATCTATAAATGAAGGAGTAAGCCAAAATGTGTTAATGATATACGAGGGATGGTGGTTGAAGAATCAAGGGGTAAATAATTTAACACCAATGGGTATATCCGATATTGGAAATCAAGCCGTTTTTAACAACTGTATGTGTAAAATCGAAAAGAAAAAAGGTTTTTGAATTTTTAAATAAATCTGCTATAATATATTTAGCGTATCTAAATACATGAACAAAGGCTTCTATCAAAGCTTTTTAAATTGGAGAAGCTTTTGTTGAAATGCATTTTATGGAAAGTATATATTAATAAGTCTTATACTTTCCTATACGTAATAGAATGGATTTTCAAAAAGAAAGGAGTTGGCAATACATCCCATATTGAAATGGGTACTGCTTTTGCCTAAAGAAGGATGAACTACAAAGAAAAACAAAAACTCATCTTAGAAGGAAACATGTCTAAGGTTATATTAACCTTAGCGGCCCCAATTATGTTTAACAATTTGGTCCAAACCCTCTACAATCTAGCAGATACTTATTGGGTAAGCAAGCTAGGAACCCTAGAAATGGCCTCCATTACATTAGTATTCCCTGTAATTTTTTTAACCCTATCCGTGGGAACAGGTATTAATGTTGCTGGAACTGCTTTAATATCTCAGTATGTTGGCTCTAACGGAGAAAAAGATGCAACAAGAGTGGCCACACAGATGTTTAGCTTTTCTGTAATTTTATCTATTATTCTTGGTATTATAGGTTATTTTTCTACTCCCTACATAGTAAAGGCTATGGGAGGAAATGGTGATGTATTTACCTATAGCACTGAATATTTATCAATTATGTTTTGGGAAATCCCAGGTATGTTCCTCTTTCTTGTTTACACTTCTATAAAGCAAGGTCAAGGAGATACAGTTACGCCTATGGTTTTAAATGTAATGGGTGTAATTCTTAATATCATTTTAGACCCAATATTCATATTTACCTTTGGAATGGGTATTAAAGGAGCAGCAATAGCAACGGTTTTATCTAGAATGATTTTTGCATTATACGCTATTTACACTTTATTTGCCCAGAAAAACGGAATTTATTTAGACAAAAACAATTTAGGATTAGATCGAAAAACCCTTGGTGAAATTATTAGTATTGGATTACCTGCTTCCTTAGGTCAATCGGCAGCAGCTTTTGGATTTGTTATTTTAAATGGATTTGTAATTTCATACGGAGCAGATACTTTAGCAGCCTTTGGAATAGGAAATAGAATTAACTCCCTAATATTAATGCCTGTTATGGGAATTGGCAATGCTCTTGCTACTATTATTGGTCAAAACTTAGGTGCAAATAAAAAAGATAGGACTACATTAGCTTTTAAAACATCAATGAAACTTTCTACTATATTTATGATTGTTGGTGGTATCATCTTATTTACTGTTTCTCCAAATATTGTATCAATATTTGTAAAGAATGATCCTGAAGTTTTTAGACAAGGTACAGAATACTTAAGACTTATATCTGCATCATTACCACTAATGGGATTCTTCCAAGTGTTTGTAGGTACCTTCCAAGGCTCTGGCCATACTATATATGCTATGATGATGGATATGGGTCGTCTATGGGGTATACGCATTCCAATGATTATGTTATTTAAAAAATATACGCAGTGGGGCCCTAGTGGTGTTTGGTATGCTATGGTACTTAGTAATGGATTAATCTGTATTTTTGGTCTTATAGTTTATCTAAGTGGCAAATGGCAAGAACAAATAATAAAGAAGAAGGCACTTGCTTAGTGCCTTCTTCTTTATTACTTAATATCCTTCATCCTGTCTTTGATGGTTAATTCTATTCTTTTCCAAATAAGAGGCATATATTTCTTCCTCTGTAAAATCTAATTTTTTCCCTAATAATAGGAAATGATTAAATAACTTTTCATAGTTATCTATTACAGGCTCATATTGAAATGTAATAATGCGGGTAAATATATTTTGAAATTGATCTATTAGATCATTAGAATTATTAATTTGCTTTAAATTAATATTTGTTAATCCACTATCCAAGCCTATACTTAAAATAAAATGAAGACAGTCTACATATTCCTCTAAAATAACCTCCTTAGAAGAAGCTCCTTTATTACTCCAAAACTTAAAACAACGAGTTTCATTAGCTAATTCTCCTAACTCTACCTGCAGAGCTAATATTTTATATGGAATAAGATTTTTATCATTAAGTTCATGTTCTCTATGTATACGATCATCTAGTTGCTTTTGTATTTCATATAATTTAATTAAATCCATTTTAATCCTCCATTCTATATAGCATACCCAAAATTTCTATACTGCTATCCAAAATAATAAGACTGCCTACTAATCTATAGACAGTCTGATATATACTAGTTATTTACCACAACACTTCTTATATTTTTTGCCACTACCACAAGGGCACACTTCATTTCTACCTATTTTGTCTTCTTTAACTACAGTTTTAGTAGAGTTATAGGATTTTTTGATTTCTTTTTTCTTTTCTTCAGTAAAAATATTATCCCACTGAGGTAAAGTATAAAGCCATTCAGCATTAGCCTCTAACATATTATAATACAGCTTTTCTAAATCGATGTTTAACTCTACAGTACTATTTTCATCTAACTCTTCTAAATTGATTTCTGACTGAAGACTAGTATTGATTCCATCAATAAATCCTACAAAAGTAACATTGTCAACTCCATATTCTTCTGCCAAGCCAGCAAGTATCCCATTTATAGTAGTTGTAGGACCTTCTAAAACTTTTTCATATATCGCTTTTTCTACTGCACAATATTCGTTCCAGAACTTAACTGCTTGCTGTTCCTCTGTATGTTCAAAGGCAATTTGTTTCCATTGACTATATAAGCTCATTTCTCTTTCTCCTTCTCTAAATAAACTTTGACCGTTATTATTATATTATATTGTATTTATCCTTTCAACTATATTCCTATAGTTTTGATTTTCTTACCAATTATTTTATATTTCTTTTTTATTTAATAAAATATATATTAGCTAATCTTGAACTTTGAAATTACTTCTTTTAATTCATTAGATAAGTTAGCCATGTCATTGCTAGCACTAGAAATTTCCTCCATGGAAGCTAATTGTTCTTCTGTAGAAGCAGAAACCTCTTCAGTTGCAGCTGCATTTTCCTGAGCTATAGCAGATAGATTTTGAATAATTCCTATTATCTCGTCCTTCTTTTCTGCCATATTTTTGCTAGCCTCGTTTAACTCATTCATCATCGCTTTTGTCATTATAATAGCATCTGAAATTCCATCAAAAGCATTTTTAGTCATTTCAACACTATTTTCCTGATCTCTAGTAATCTCAGCCACATTAGTAATAATTTCAACTGCAATCTGTGAATTGCTTTGTAGCTCTCTAACTACTTCTTCGATCTCTTTAGTAGAATTACTAGATTGCTCTGCTAACTTTCTTATCTCTTCTGCTACTACAGCAAATCCTCTACCAGCTTCACCTGCTCTTGCGGCCTCTATAGCAGCATTTAAAGCTAATAAATTAGTTTGTTCTGCTATACTTTGTATAACCTTACTTGCTTCATCGATTTTTTCCGAACTAGCATTTGTCTTTATAATTCCATCATGTACTTTTTTAATAGCATTAATATTTTCATTAGTTTTATTTGTTAATTGTGAAACAACAGCTGCTCCATCATCCTTTAGTTGCATAACTGCATCTGCCTGCTTCATCAGCTCTACCATACACTCTAACTCTACTTCAATAATTTCTCCTAATTCATCAGTGTTTCTTACTCCTTCTTCAGTGTTTTTAGCCTGTTCTGTAGCCCCTTCAGCTATTTGTTCTATTGTTCTTGCTACTTCTTCTGCAGCAACAGAGGACTCTTCAGATGTAGTGGCTAAAATTTGCGAAGAAACAGAAACCTGGTCTGCAGAATTTCCAACAGCACCTATAAACTCCCTTAAACTATCTATAATTGATTGTAGAGATTCTGCTAAAGTACCTACTTCATCATTTCTTTTTAAAAGTTTATCCGGTATATTTTTTGAAGCATCTAAATTAGCAATTTGCTTTGCATAGTTTGCACTTTCAACTATAGGTCTAGTTATTGAACCTGATATAATATAAAATACAATTAAGGTTATTGCAATAACAATTAATGTCAGTATAACAATAGTATTTAAAACACTATCGCTCCCCTGTCTTATTTGATCAACCGGTACCTTAATAGCCAAACTCCAATTTGGAGTGCTATCAATAGAGGAGAATATTAAAAGACTTCTTTCATCATTTGCATCTTTATATATTTGTGTACCTATCTCGCCAGATGCCATTTTTTGTGCTGCTTCTTCTAGACCCTCATACCCATTTTCAGAACCAGTATTAAGGTTTAATTTTAATCTTATTTCATCATCAGGATGAGCCAAAACTAAACCAGTACCGTCTATGATCATACCAAATCCACTATTTCCTATATTAATATCATTAGCAATTTCTGATAGCTTATCAATTTTTATTACCCCAGCAAAGACACCAATTAATTGTCCACCTTCATCCTTAACAGGATGTACAATTGTTACTATTGGCTCCTTTGTTACTTCGGATATCATAGGGTTAGATATGTACATTTCTTTCTTTTCATCTACAATAGCCTTATAGTCCTCTCTATTTCTTATATTGCCTGAACCACCAGTTGTTGTATAAAAATTTCCATCTAAGTCAGCAAACCACATTAATAAGAAATCTTCTCTTAATTGGGTACCTCTATACTCTAAATAGGGTTTTATTTCTTCCCAATTACCAGACCTAATAATTTTTTCTGATGATATTGCTTTAACTTCATGACTATTTCCTTGCATCCATTGAGATATTTCTCCATCTCTAGCGTCAGCTACCTGGGTTATCATGCTTTCGGTTAAAGGTATAATAGTATCACTAACTTGTGTGTAAACAAAAAATCCCATTATTACTAATAAAGTAGTAATTGACAATCCAAAAAACATTATAATTTGCTTACGTATAGATTTCACAGTTTTTTCCTCCTAATAAGAAATTAATACCAATATATAAATATGTTACTATTTTATCATATATTGTAGAATTATGTAATATTTTTATATATAGTATAAGCTATTTATATATATATAGGTATAAAGTACTAGTTTTATAGAACAAAATAATACTTATCTCTAAATAAATATCTAAGACTTATTTTCGAAATTGTGTTATAATAAAAGAAAAAAATATTTATCGCTGGGGGTGCCATGTGCTGAGAGGAGTATTCCGACCCTTAGAACCTGTAGGTTAAAACCTGCGTAGGAAAAGCGGATTCTATGTACATTATTAACGTGAAAAGGCTTTCTTTTCACGTTTTTTATATGCATACAGTGATAGATACAAAGAAAGGATGTATTATTATGTTTGAAAAATTACTAGAACTCAAGCCTATAACCATCATCATTTTAGCTTCCTTAGTATTAATTTCTGTAGCCTTTGCTTTTAGAAGAAAAAAAGAGGTTCAAAAATCTAATTATACTCAAGTAATAGTATATGGGAGTTTATGTGTAGCCCTATCTTTTGTTCTTTCCTATATACGTCTATATCGTTTCCCACAAGGTGGTAGTATAACACCTGCAAGTATGTTACCTATGTTTATTTTCGCTGTAATGTTTGGTCCCGGTCCTGGAATTTTGGCTGGATTTGCCTTTGGTATGATCAATATAATCCAAGATCCATTTATAATACATTGGGCACAATTTTTTCTAGACTATCCTTTAGCCTATGGAGCCTTGGGACTAGCTGGATTATATCGTAAAAACATTGCTATATCTTGTCTTATAGGAGGATTTGGTAAATTCTTTATGAGTTTCCTATCAGGTGTTATCTTCTTCGGCTCTTATGCACCAGAGGGTATGAATCCACTACTTTACTCACTTATAGTAAATGGATTAATAATTGGAACTGATACATTAATTTGTGCTATTATTAGTCTTATACCTCAAGTGCAACATGCTATAAAACAGATACAAAAAGTTTCAATATAAATAATAGTTTAAAATTATATATTAAAATAAAGAACTGCAAAAGTAGTTCTTTATTTTATGAATAAAATTGTTATAAAACTAAAATAATGGTTATATATATAACTGAGGTTATAATGATTAAACTTAAACACATAACATATAAGGAAGGATGATTTTAATGAAAACATTTGGTCAATTTTTACAAAGCGGAGATTGGAAAGGTGAAAAACATGTTCCAGTAATACATGCTCCTGAAAAAGTAAAGGCAGGAGAAACTTTTGAATTAAAAGTATCTGTAGGTGATGCAATAGGTCATCCAAATACATTAGAACACTACATATCTTGGTTTAAAGTATATTTTCATGCAGAAGGCGCAAAATTCCCAGTGGAGCTTGCTAACTTCACATTTACAGCTCATGGAGAGGGAGAAAACTTTACAGAACCTGTAGGATGCACTAGTGTAAAATTAAATAAATCCGGTACTCTTTATGCTCAAAGCTACTGCAATATCCATGGCGTATGGGAAAGCAGCCAAGAAATCGTAGTAGAATAGTTTTTTCTTGTAATATAATAAAAGATCTAGGGATGGTTTTTGTGCTACTCCCTAGATCTTTTTCTATAGTATAGGTGAAAAAACTCTAGCTATAGACTCTTTAACCTTGTGTATAAAGGGCCTTTTTTCATATTCATCTAACAGAACTTCCTTACTAACCCTTAAATCTTCTATAAAATCTCTAGCTATTTTGTAATTTACTTCTTTATCATAGATAAAGGCATTTACTTCAAAATTTAGATTAAAGCTTCGTATATCTAAATTTGCTGTACCTATAGAAGTAAAGTTATTGTCTACAATAAATACTTTTCCATGAACAAAACCTTTACCATATTGATAAATCTTTACCCCTGCCTCTAGCAACTCAATAAAATGAGACTTAGATGCCCAAAATACAGTTTTGTGATCTGGTTTAATCGGAAGAAGTAATCTAACGTCTACACCTCTTAATGCAGCCGTTTTTAATGCAAGTAAAATACCTTCATCTGGAACAAGGTATGGAGTTGTAATATACAGTCTATCCCTCGCACTATTAATAGCAGAAAAATATGCTTGGTGGATAGATGCCCAATAGGAATCTGGACCACTAGATGCAATTTGCACAATTTTTTCTCCACAATATCCTTGAGGTGGAAAATACTTTAAATCATCTATAGTTTGCTTAGAAACAAAGTACCAATCTGCTAAAAATATTCCTTGGAGTACATATACAGCTTCCCCTTGAAGTTTTAGATGGGTATCTCTCCAAAAGCCCATATTTTTATTTTTTCCTAAATATTCATCCCCTATATTAATTCCGCCAACAAATCCTACTTTACCATCTACAACTAGTATCTTTCTATGATTTCTATAATTTAGTCTACTTCCAAACAAAGGTAATGTTACAGGTAAAAATGCCTCCATTTGCACTCCTGCATCTTTTAATGGTTTAAGAAAACTCTTTTTCAACCTCCAGCTACCAACAGCATCATATATGAGACGTACCTCAAGTCCTTCCTGTGCCTTTTCTATTAATGCTTGCTGAAACTTTCTACCTATATGGCTATCTTTTATAATATAATACTCCATGTGAATATGCTCTTTTGCGTTATTAATAGAAGCTAACATTTCTGAAAAAGTTATCTCACCATTCTGCAGTACCTTCACCTTATTATTTACCGTAATTGGAGAACGAGTATTATTTAATAGAAGTGGGATAATCTTTCCTCTAGTATCATTAAAATTTCTTTTAAATAATTCTCCATAGTTTGTAAATACTAATTGCTCATTCAATAGATGATTTAAAATAATATAATCTTCTCTTCTTTTTTTAATGAAGGTTTTCTGTTTACGATGATTTCGTCCAATATATAAGTATAGAAAAATCCCTACTCCTGGTAAAAGAAATAAAACCATAAGCCATGCGATCGTACTAGAAGGATCACGATTGTCTAATAATACATCTACACCAATAATTATAGTTATTATTGTATACAGTATAGTAATAACTTGAAATACATTCATCCATAATCCCCCTAAATACTAATCTAGAAATAATAGATAACTAATTTTCATATATATATTATTCCATTATTATTACCCATTATATGCTCTTATTAACAAAAAGAAACAGGGCATAAGCCCCGCTTCTCTTGTTTATATTATTTTCCAGCTAAACGCTTGTATGTTTCATATCTTTCATTAGCTTCTTTTTGAGACTTCTCGAATAGCATATCTGCTACTTCTGGGAATGTCTTAACTAATGAATCGTAACGTACTTCACTTAATAAGAAGTCTTTAAATGATGCTGTAGGCTCTTTAGAATCTAATGTAAATGGATTTTGTCCTTGCTCTTTTAACTCTGGGTTGAATCTGTATAGATGCCAGTATCCAGCCTCAACAGCTTTCTTACCTTGCTCTTGAGTTTTACCCATTCCTGCTTTAATACCATGAGCGATACATGGTGAGTAAGCAATGATAATAGATGGTCCATTATACGCTTCTGCTTCTTTCATAGCCTTCATTAATTGATTTTTATCTGCCCCTACAGATACTTGAGCTACATATACATAGCCATAGCTCATAGCAATCATACCTAGGTCTTTTTTCTTGGTTCTCTTACCAGCAGATGCAAACTTAGCAATAGCTGCTGTTGGAGAAGCTTTAGAAGCTTGACCTCCTGTATTTGAGTAAACCTCTGTATCCATAACAAGAATATTTACATCATCTCCAGAAGCGATTACATGGTCTAATCCACCGAAACCGATGTCATAAGCCCAACCGTCTCCACCGAAGATCCATTGAGATTTCTTAACTAAGAAGTCCTTCTTCTCAATTATTTCATCAATTACATCATTACCTTTAGCTGCATCTAATAATGGTAACATCTCATAAGTAGCTTTCTTAGAAGCTTCTGCATTGTCTTTTCCTTCTAACCAAGCTTTGAAAGCATCTTTTAATTCTTCAGCAATATTAAGTTCTAATGCTTCAGTCATAAGGTCTGTTACTTTGTTTCTCATTTGTTTAACAGCTAAGAACATACCATATCCATATTCAGCATTATCTTCAAATAATGAGTTAGCCCAAGCTGGACCTTGTCCTTTAGAATTTGTACAATATGGCATAGATGGAGCACTACCACCGTAGATTGAAGAACAGCCTGTAGCATTAGCAACAATCATTCTATCTCCGAATAATTGAGTAACTAGCTTAACATAAGGAGTTTCTCCACAACCTGCACAAGCTCCTGAGAACTCAAATAGAGGTTGAGCAAATTGGCTACCTTTAAATGTGAATTTATTTGTTAAATGAGATTTATCTGTTACTGTTCTTGCGTATTCCCAGTTTTCTCTCTGTGTTTCTACTTGTGGCTCAAGAGGCATCATAGCAATAGCCTTTTCTTTTGCAGGACAAATGTCAACACAGTTTCCGCAGCCTGTACAGTCTAATGTACTTACTTGGATTTTATATTGTAATCCGTCAAATTCTTTACCTGTTGCTTTTATTGTATTGAATCCTTCTGGAGCATTTTTAACCTCTTCTTCGTCTAATAAGAATGGTCTAATAGCTGCATGTGGACATACAAATGAACATTGGTTACATTGGATACACTTGTCGCTATACCACTCTGGTACATTTACAGCAATACCACGTTTTTCAAAGCTTGAAGTTCCCATTGGGAATGATCCATCAGCCATATCAACAAAAGCACTTACCGGAAGATCATCACCTTGCTGTGCTGTCATTGGTCTTAAGATATTTTTGATAAAATCTGGCTCATCTTGAGCAACTGTAGCAGCAGCTTCTTCAACTACACTACCCCAACTAGCAGGTACATCAATCTTAACTAATGCATGTACACCACGATCGATAGCCTCGTTATTCATATTAACTATTTTGTCACCTTTTAATCCGTAAGAATCTACAACAGCTTCCTTTAAGTACTTAATAGCATCCTCCACTGGAATAACTTGTGATAACTTAAAGAATGCAGATTGCATAATCATATTAATTCTTCCACCTAGTCCAATTTCAGATGCAATTTTAGTTGCATTTAATATATAGAAATTAATGTTGTTATCTGCAATATATTTTTTAATTGATGCAGGTAGTTTTTCTTCTAACTCTTCTGGTGACCAGATACAGTTAAGTAAGAATGTTCCACCTTTTTTAAGTCCCTTTACTAGATCGTATTGGTATACATATCCCTGGTTGTGACAAGCAATAAAGTCTGCTTGGTCAATTAAATAGGTAGACTTAATAGGCTGCTTACCAAAACGTAAGTGAGAAATTGTAACACCACCAGATTTTTTGGAGTCATATGCAAAGTATGCTTGTGCGTACATGTCTGTATTATCTCCAATGATTTGGATAGCACTCTTGTTTGCACCTACTGTTCCGTCAGATCCTAATCCCCAGAACTTACATCTAATTGTTCCTTCTGGAGCAGTTACAACGTCCTCTTCTACAGGTAGAGATGTGTTTGTAACATCATCTACTATACCAATAGTGAAGCCATTTTTAGGTTTTTCTGATTTAAGGTTAGTAAATACTGCTTTAACTTGAGCCGGAATTGTATCCTTAGATCCAAGACCATATCTTCCGCCTACTATTAGAGGAGCATTTTCCTTATCGAAGAATAATGTTCTAATATCTTGGTATAATGGCTCGCCTAGTGCACCTGGCTCTTTAGTTCTATCAAGTACAGCTATTCTCTTCACTGTTTTTGGAAGAACATCAAAGAAATATTTTTCTGAGAAAGGTCTGTACAGATGTACTTTTATAAGACCTACTTTTTCTCCCTTTGCATTTAAGTGGTCTACTACTTCTTCAGTTGTTTCTGTTACAGAACCCATTGCAATAATAATGTCTTCTGCATCTTCTGCACCATAGTAAGTAAATGGAGCATAGTGTCTACCTGTTAATTTAGTTATTTCCTTCATGTAATCATTTACAAGATCAGGAATAGCAGCGTAATATGTATTAGCAGCTTCCTTAGCTTGGAAGAAAATATCTGGGTTTTGAGCTGTTCCTTTTAAATATGGATGCTCTGGATTTAATCCTCTATTTCTGAAAGCTTTAACAGCTTCCCAATCTACAAGATTTGCAAGCTCATCATATTCTAATACTTCAATTTTTTGCATTTCGTGAGAAGTTCTGAAACCATCAAAGAAATTAATAAATGGTACTCTTCCTTTAATAGCAGTTAAATGAGCTACTCCTGCTAAGTCCATAACTTCTTGAACACTACCAGAAGCAAGCATAGCACATCCCGTTTGTCTTGCAGCCATTACGTCAGAATGATCACCAAATATTGAAAGTGCATGTCCAGCAATAGCACGAGCACTTACATGAAATACTCCTGGTAATAATTCTCCTGCAATTTTATACATATTAGGAATCATTAATAATAAACCTTGAGATGCTGTAAATGTTGTAGTTAAAGCACCTGCTGATAATGAACCGTGAACTGCTCCTGCGGCTCCTGCCTCAGATTGCATCTCGGTTACTTGAACTGTTTGTCCAAAAATGTTTTTTTGTCCATTAGCACTCCACTCATCAACGTTTTCTGCCATATTTGAAGATGGTGTGATAGGATAGATAGCGGCTACATCTGTAAAAGCATAAGCAACATGGGCAGCTGCAGCATTACCATCCATGGTTTTCATTTTTCTTGCCATTTTTATTCCCCCTTAATATATATTTAAAATTATTATCTATAAAAGACAAAATTTTGTGTCTTGTATACAATACTATTATATAAAAAAAAATTGCAAATTTATAGAGCAACTTTTTAGAATTGTTAAAAATTTTGTTTAATACTATGTCAAACATTGTAATTTCAGCTAATTAATAATGATACTTTTTTAAAAAAGTTTATATTTTAATGAATTTTGAGAAAATATAGTCTAATATGACTCCTACAGTATATACATTATTTTCCATCTTATTTAGGTATATTTACAACAAATTGGGTTCCGCTATGCTCATTACTTTCAACCCAAACCTTTCCTCTATACTTATTTGTTAATTGATTAACATTATATAACCCCATACCACTCCCATTGTTTCCTTTAGTAGTGAATCCTTGTTTAAATATTTTATTCTTCATATCATTAGGTATTACAGAGCCTTTATTACAAACACTAAAAAAGTAATTATTGTCATCACAATATATATCTACTAAAATCTCTCTATATTGTTTTTCTAACTCCTTTACAGCATAAATAGCGTTATCAATTAAGTTGCCAAATATTCTAATAAGGTCAATTGGATTAAATCTATCTAGAGAAATATTTGGATCTATACTATAATGAATATCTATCTCCATGTCTTTACACATATAGCACTTGTTTAAAAACAAGGTATATAAATAAGTATTATTTATTTGATTAATTTCTTCTAGTTCTTCTTCGTCTATTTTTAACATATTTGTATAGTTTTCTAAATAGGCCTTTGCTTTATCAGCTTTTCCAAGACTTAGCATTCCCCATATTACTTGAAGATTGTTTGAAAAATCATGTTTTTGAGCCCTTAACAAATCATTGAATTCCTGCATTTGTACAATTTTAATTCTTTGTAATTCATAATCCTTTTCCTTCTCAATTAACTTTACTACTTCATTAAATAAGTACATTGATCCAATTCCAACAACTCCACATAATATAAGTAAAGCCATTAATACTCTATCTCCAGCAATAGGATGGTGCTGTTCCTCTATCATGTTCCATTTAGCTAAACTAAAATAAACCATAGTTGCAATTATAACAAAAACCTGGGCCAAAAATAACATTTTAACATTATCTTTTTTATCATTTAAACTTAACCTAAATATTTTAGTCTTCAATATTTATTCACCTACTATTCTAGAAAGTGTATACTTGTCTTTTTTTTAACTTATTACGATCTGAAACTAATACTAGCTAACAACAGTATATTCGACACATCTTGATATATTCCTTTATTTGCTTTAAAAATATTCCGCTTGCTTTTTATACACAATAGGCTTTGAGTACTAAATTCCATTATGTAATTTACTTAAGTAAATTAGAACAAAATCTTTCTCAAAGATTCTTAATGTGGATTTTATTTAAACACATTACAGAAATTATGACTTATACTCAATTTTAAAAAGCACATAATTTCTATGTGTTATAAAAAACAACTCCAACCTCTGTTAAGGGCTGAAGTTATTTTTTAGCTATTTAAAGAAATTTGTTTGTCTTTTTTATTTTTCAAATGTCCAACAATATACATTATTATTAAAGTAGCGTTGGGTATAATTATTGAAAATAATATTAAAAAACTACTATTCTCTATTTTTTGTACAGTTAAATCAAATAATTTCATACTAGGCAATAGTATAAGTGCATCATTTATTAATACAGATATAAAGAGAATTAAAGCTGTATATACAGATTTTAGCCAACTAATCTCCTTTACTATATTTTTAAATAATACTGAGCTTATAATAACCAGTAATATAGTATGCGTTCCAAAAGTCAATGGAAGAAAATCATATATTCTCCTCGAAAAAATTATCGCCAAGCCATAAATTAATGTAAATAGGGCTCTTTGTTTAATAGTCGACTTATAATTTAAAAACTTTAAAGGGGCAACAAACATTAAAAATGCATGTACAAAATGTGTTAAGTATTGCATATGGCTTCATCCTTGATGTAATGATTATTTGCTAGGCCTTATTTTTACTTATTTTGTACTTATTTTTTTAAAGACTTTGGAAGTTCTGGCTGATAGCTTATTACAGTACTTGCAGAAGCTACATTAGCTAAAGCAAAAAAACTTAAAAGTGTTACTATTAATCCCATTAATTTTCTCTTCATTTTTATTCCTCCTTAATTCTTTTACTTGAATATGATCCATCGATAAGTAGAGGGCCATAAGCTTACACTTTGCCATGCTAAACCTAATGTGCTAGATAAGAGATATAGTTTATATGTATTTGTTTCCCCTTTAAAAACAAATTTACTTAATACAATCCAAATAACTAAAAGTGCAATAGATATTTTTTTCAATTTATCCCTTTGGACTTTAGTAGTAATTGGCTTACCTGGAGTGTCAGCTGGTGCATATAAAATAAAGGTAATTAGAGCGACTATAGCAGTAATCCAGAAGAGCAAATTTATTAAGTACAAAGATATGCTATTATAACAAATAGTAGCTGTAAGTCCAATTAAATTAAAAATTACAGCTCCTATAATTGTACATCTTTTTTGGGTGCTGGCATGAGCACCACCTGAAAAAATTCTAAATAAAGAAGCTGTTATAGCTGCAGTTAATGAGGCACCCAATGTTCCAAATAATAGAGCTACTAAAACTATAAAAGAATAGCCTAAAATGCTATATATAAGTAATCTATAGCCAAATGTTACTATCTCTAACTTATCTTCAGATAACTTTAATTCGTTTTTCAAACCATCTATTAGCTTTTTTTCAATCGACATATATATCCATCTTCTCTCTACTTAATATATAAATATATACAAGACATCTATTCGACATATTTTGATATACTCCTCTATTTTACTTCAAAATATTTTATATATTTATTTCACATACAATAGGGCTATAGTTCTAATTTCATATTGTTTAAAAAACAAAACCCCCAATAGGGGGTTTAATTACATAAATCCATCAAACTGTGTCTTATATAGGTTTGCATAAATTGCATCTTTTTCTAATAAATCCTTATGTGTTCCCTCTTCTGCAATACCTTCATCAGTTAAAACTACAATTCTATCTGCATTTCTAATAGTAGCTAAGCGGTGAGCAATTACTAAGGTTGTTCTATTTTCTGCTAGGTCGAATAGGGATTCTTGAATAACCTTTTCTGTTTCATTATCTAAAGCTGATGTAGCTTCATCTAATATTAGAATTGGAGGGTTCTTCAAAAATATTCTAGCAATAGAAAGCCTCTGTTTTTGTCCTCCCGATAGTTTAACTCCTCTTTCTCCAATATAGGTATCGTAACCATTTTCAAGTGCCATAATAAATTCATGAGCATTAGCCTTCTTAGCCGCATCTATAACCTGTTCGTCTGTTGCACCTATTTGTCCATAGGCAATATTATCTCTTACTGTACCAGAAAATAGAAATACATCTTGCTGAACAATACCTATGTTTTCTCTTAGTGACCTCTGTGTAATCGTTTTAATATCTATACCATCAACCTTAACACTACCTTTATCCACTTCATAAAACCTTGGTATTAGACTGCATAGGGTGGTTTTGCCACCTCCAGATGGACCTACAAAAGCAATGGTTTCTCCTGGTTTAATTGATAAGCTTATACTATCTAAGACATTTTCTTTATTATTATAACTAAATGTGACATTATCAAATATAATTTCTCCATTTACTCTATCAATCTCCACAGCCTTTGGATCATCTTTAATATCAGGCTCTAAGTTTAAAGTTTCTGCAAATCGAGCAAACCCAGACATACCATTCTGATAGTTCTCTATTAATGTTGTAAGTCTTCGAATTGGTTGTAAAAACATAGAAACATATAGTAAAAATCCTACTAAAGTTCCTGATGTCATTTGTTCATAGTATACAAATATACCACCGAACACTATTACAACTAAATTAATCAAATTGGAAAAAAAGGTTACACCAGAGAAGAAGCCAGCCATTACTTTAAACGCACCTTCTCTAGATTTTCTAAAGTTCATATTCCCCTTCTCAAATTTTTGCTCTTCGTACCACTCATTAGTAAAAGATTTAACTACTCTTGCTCCCGAAACACTATCTTCCACCTGAGCATTAACATCTGCAATTTTTAAACGCATTTCTCTAAAAGCGAACTGCATTCTTTTATTTTTAAAGATAGCAAATCCTAACATCATAGGTACTACAGAGAAAGTAATTAAAGCTAAAGGCCAATGAAGGTTTAGTAGAATAATAAATGAACCTAACAATGTAACTGTCGCAATAAAAAGGTCTTCTGGTCCATGATGGGCTAACTCTGAAATTTCATTTAAGTCATTTACTATACGAGACATAATATGACCTGTTTTTGTATTATCAAAATAACTAAAGGATAGTTTGTGTATATGATTAAATAAATCTTTTCTCATATCATATTCAATCCTTGTACCCATAACATGTCCCCAATAATCAACTATATACTGTAAAGCTGCCCTAACAATATATAAAATTAGCAACCCTACTCCTGCCCATATAATTAAGGAAAGATTCTTTGCAGGTATAATATCATCTATCATTTTTCTAACAACATTAGGAAAAACCAGATCTAATCCTGCCATTAAAAATGCACATGAAAAATCTAAATAAAACAATGGTAAATGATTTCGGTAATACTTTGCAAAACGTTTTATCATAGGCATAACTCTCCCTCTACTATTAAGATATACTATTTATTTCGTATACCTAATTATTGTTATTTTCACATTATACCATATTCATAATAGTCTTCAAAGTTTTGTTGCTGTATTTAGGCTAAAGCAGAGCTATATTATATTCTTCACAAGTATCGATCATTTCCTTAGGCCATATAGTTGCTTGCACCTCTCCGATGTGTGCCTTTTTTAAGAAAAACATACATATCCTAGATTGGCCTATTCCACCACCAACTGTATACGGAAGTTTTTTATCTAAAACTAATCTATGAAAATCAAAGGTACTTCTTTCCTCACAACCTGCCATCTTTAATTGCTTTTCTAAACTTTCCTCATCTACCCTTATACCCATTGATGAAAGTTCTAAAGCCATATCTAGTGTAGGATACCAAAATATAATATCTCCGTTTAACTCCCAATCATCATAATCTGGCGCCCTACCGTCATGCCTTTCACCTGATCTTAGCTTTCCTCCTATTTTCATAATAAACACTGCGCCTTTTTCTTTAGCTATCGCATTCTCTCTCTCTTTAGATGTTAAATTAGGATATATATCTTCTAATTCTTGAGATGTAATGAATGTAATCTTTTCCGGTAAAACATGCTCTAACTCAGGATATAGCTTATGCACATAGTCTTCAGTGCTTTTAAAAACACCGTAAATATCTTCAACTATTTCTTTCAATGTAGTTTCGTTTCTATCTTCTTTATCAATAATCTTTTCCCAGTCCCATTGATCTACATAAATAGAATGAATATTATCTAATTCTTCATCCCTCCTAATGGCATCCATATCCGTATATAAACCTTCTCCAGTCTCAAATTTATACCGATGTAGTGCCATACGTTTCCACTTGGCTAAAGAATGCACTATCTCTACATACTGTCCTTCCATATCTTTAATGTCGAAGGATACCGGCCTTTCCACACCACTTAAGTTATCATTCATTCCTGTTTGTGGGCAAAGAAATAGCGGTGCAGAAACCCTAGTTAATCTTAAAACTTTAGATAGTTCTGTTTCAAAAAAATCCTTCAGTTTTTTAATAGCTATTTCTGTTTCTTTAATATTTAAACTAGGCTTATATCCTACTGGTATTATTAATCTTTCTTTTATATTTTTCATGGTTTTACCTCCAGTTTTAATTTTTTGCACGGCCGATGCAATTTTAAAAATATATTTTTAGAAAATAAAAAAAAGCCCTTCATCCCTATAAAAATAAGGACGAAAGACTTAACTTCCGTGGTACCACCTTAATTAGCCAAACGGCTCTCTTAAATCAGTACGGAAACAGTCGTCTGTTTCTATAGCCTCGACTCCTGTCCCACCTAAATTTTTAATCTTCAGTAAAAAATTTCAAGTGTTCAAAAGTCGTCTGATGCTATCAAACTACAATTTCGATACTTTCCAATCTATAACGGTTTGGCTCCGCCTAAGCCTACTATCATCAAGATTTCGGTTAGGAACTCAGAAATGTTCTTCAACATAGGCTTCGTATTGGTCTTCCACTGTCACCAACTCGCTAAAACTACTTCCTCATGCTTACTCTTTTCCTCATTGTCTTTAAAAGGTTTGTATTAAATTTATTCATTACATTGTATATTATTACATTTATAATGTCAATAGTATTATTTGTGATTTTAAGAAAATTTATTTAACTCAACAAAAAATTGTATTGTGTCCCCTTTACAATCTGCCCAAATTCTTCCCCCATGAAGTATTATTAAGTTTTTAGATATAGCCAATCCCAATCCAGACCCTGCCGAATTAGATGTTCTTGATTTCTCAACCTTGAAAAACCTATCAAATATACGATCTAAATCTTCAGGACTAATAGGTTCTCCCTTGTTTTCTATGCATACTGTAATATGCTTTTCGCCTACTGTAGTTTTTATTAATATTTCTGCCTGTTCTTTGCTGTATCTAATTGCATTTGTCAAAAGATTTTCAAATATTCTCACCATTTTATCTGTATCAGCAAACACTATAGCTTTCTCTTTTGAAAATTCCTTTTTAAATACTAATTCTTTTTCTTCTAAAATGGGAACTAGCTCTTCAGTTAATTGATCTATAAGTTCGTTTAAATATACCTTCTCTAGAGATAATTTTATTCCTTGATTTGTAACCTTTGTATATTCAAATAAGTCCTCTATTAAAACCTTTAGCTTTTCAGATTTTCCATAAGCAATATCTAAATATTGCTTAGCTTCATCCAAAGTCTCATATTTTCTGTCCTTCAACAGATTTAAATAACCCATAATGGAAGTAAGGGGAGTTCTTAAATCATGAGAAACATTGGTGATTAGTTCATTTTTAAGCACTTCTGCTCTTCTTTCCTCTTCTATTTTATTTTTTAACTCCTCTGCCATAAAGTTAATATTATTAGCTAAAGACCCTAGCTCATCGTCACTTTTTCCGACTATTCTATGGTCTAAGTTACCCTTTGAAATTTCTAAAAGTCCAGATGCTAGTTCTTCAATATATTTCATCTTTTGCTGTGTTGCGAAGTAAAAAAGCAATATAAAGGTAGCAAATCCTAGGATTACAGGAACAAATCCTCCTCCTCCTTCATGATAGGTAATACTTGCCTCAGGCATACCACTAACAATTACATATGCCCTTATATCATTTATGGTAATAGGGTAAAAGCTACTAAATTCTGCTCTCTCGTGAAGCCTATAAGAATCAATACGGGTATTCATGGCATTACGAATAGTATTATGAAGATCTACCTGGTTTTCTGTAGCATTTTCAGAACGATAAAGGACATTTCCGTCCATATCAACTATAAGAGCCTTTGTTTTCCCATTCCATCTATTGAGCACATGTTTAATATATTCGTCCAATTCTATTCTACCATACTCTTCTTCCCATATTATTTCATGCCTATCGTCGTACCTAGCCTGTATATAGTCAGTTAAGTCTTGTACAATATTTCTAGCATAGTAATCTATGGACTCTGCTCCATTTGAATAGTCTACAACAGGATCTCTATTTAGCTTAGATAAATAGCTATCAGTTACAGATGCTACCACCATTGCACTTAGAAGACAAACTATAAAAGTAGCCATTAATTGCATACGTACACTCTTTGCAACCCGCTCCCTTACTAATGAGATAACATTGTCTAGAGTAGTAAATACCTTTCTAACTGGCGAAAACATTTTACGAAGTAATCTAAATCTAGGTTTTTTAAGCTTAATTTTCAATTTTATATCCTACCCCCCATACAGTTTTTATATATCGAGGACTTCTAGGATTTTCTTCGATTTTCTCCCTGATTTTTCTTACATGTACCATTACAGTGTTAGTGGAGTCAAAAAAATCCTCCTTCCAAACCTTTTCATAAATCTTTTCCATACTAAAAACCATACCTCTATTTCTAGCTAATAGTTCTAATATATCGAATTCCCTAGGTGTGAGTTTAACATCCTTACCATTTATTTTAACTTCATGAGTAGATACATTAATTATTAAATCGTCAATTTCTATTTCCTCACCTGTAGTTGTAGCTATACTATTAAGCTTTGTATATCTTCTAATTTGAGATTTAGCCCGTGCAATTAACTCCAACGGATTAAATGGTTTTGTTATATAATCATCTGCACCAGTAGTTAACCCAAATATTTTATCCATATCTTCTGCCTTTGCAGAAAGCATTATAATAGGCACATTGTTTTCTTCTCTAATCTTCATGCAAGCCTTTATACCATCCATTTTAGGCATCATAATATCTAGTATAATAAGATGAACTTTTTCTTTTTCCAGTATATCTAAGGCTTCTATACCATCACATGCTTTAATAACATCAAAACCCTCATTTTTTAGGTAAATCTCTATTAAATCTCTTATTTCCTTCTCGTCATCTACAACAAGTATTTTTTCCTTTGCCATAAGTAACCCTTCCTTCTACTCTATGCTAACTATATTATAGCTAAAAGTCCTTAACAAATGATAGTTAAAATCTTAAAAAAAGCTTAAAATTGCGATGTTGCTTTCGTAGTAAAGCTTCATGTCATACTTAAAATTATACTAATTTTCAAGTACTCAAAATGTTTACATCCTCCAGTTTTTTAATAGATTAGTAATACTAGAAATACTCGAAAACTTTACAAATAGAGGCTACCTCTTTTTTAGAAGGTAGCCTCTGTTTTTAATTGTTATTTTATAATCTGTAGTATCCTATATTTCTATGCAGCTTTAGCTTTTTCTGGTGCTTCAGGAGATTTACCAAAGAAATATACAGTAGCCCATACTGCCACCATAGCTACCGGTAGCACTATAAAAATCGGCAAACCTAATCCTGCTGGAATATATCCAAATAATATTGTAATTGCGCCTACAGTAAGAGAATACCAAAGTTGAGTTTTTACATGATCAATATGATCGCATCCACTTCCCATAGAGGATAAAATAGTTGTATCTGATATTGGAGAACAATGATCTCCGAAAATAGCTCCTGTTAATACAGCTCCAACACTAGCTACAATAAATGTTGCATCCGGTGATATAGCATGAGCCAATGGAATAGCTAAAGGCATTAATATTCCCATTGTTCCATAGGATGTTCCTGTTGCAAATGAAATAATTGAACCTAATATAAAAATAATAGAAGGTAATAAAAACTTTGGAATAGTGCTAGATAGAGCAGATACTAAAAATGCTGCTGTCCCAAGTTCTTTAATAACACTGCTTAATGACCAAGCTAATAGTAGAATAACTCCTGTAATTACTAAAGACTTCATACCATCTACCCAAGTTTCAAGTGCTTCTGAAACAGTAAGGATTTTTTGTGCAACAGCCATTACAACAGCTACAATGCTCGCAAGTAACGCCGCCTGGAATAAAACAATACTAGCATCGGAATTACCAAATGTTTCTCTAATAGATACAAATGATAGTGGAGAATTTTGTAATAGTTCAATAAGAGCTACATCTTCTCCAGCCATTATAGCTTGGTAACCATTGAAGTAGAAGCCTACAAATCCAAAAACTATTAAAGTACCTATAGGAATAATAGCATTCCATATACTTAGTTTGATTCCTTCTTTAGGCTCTAAGGACTTGTCTTCAGAAAAAACCGCAGATTTGGAACTATCAGCCATTACTTTTCCTGTAGTTCTTGCTCTTCTTTCAGCCTTTAACATAGGACCAAATTCTTTTACTAAAACAGCTGTAATAACTACGAATAATAGCATTAATATATTATAAAATCTGTAAGGAATAGTAGAGATAAATATACCATATGCATTCACCTCTTGACCAATAGATAAATATCCATCCCTTATTAAACTTATTTCTAACCCAACCCAGGTAGATATTAAAGCAATACCTGCAATAGGTGCTGCCGTAGCATCAACAATGAAAGATAATTTTTCTCTTGAAATCTTCATTTTATCAGTAATAGGTCTCATAATTGGCCCAACAATTAATGAATTAGCATAGTCATCAAAGAATATAAAAAGTCCCATTAACCAAGTAATAATCTGAGCACTAGTAGGAGACTTTGCCTTTTTAGCTAAGCTTTCAGCAATAGCCCTTGCTCCACCCATTTTAGAAATTAGGGCTATTAACCCACCAATGGTTAAACATTGAAGAATAATACCTGCATTCCATGGATCTGATAAGGATTCTATAATTCTGTTAATAATATCTAAAAATCCACCTATAAAAGCTGAGCTAACATTAAAACCATTTAGCTGTAATAAAAAAGTTCCTGAAAATACACCAATAAATAAGGACAAAATAACATTTTTTGTAATGAATGCTAATATAATAGCAACTAATGGTGGTATAATTGTCCAAATACCAAACCTAGCAGCATTTGTTTCCGCTGTAGTAGGTTCTGCAAAAGCAGTAACAGATAATAATAAAATACAAATTAGAGTGGTAATTACGATAAGATTTTTTCTTTTCATTTTCTTCTCCTCCTTAATTTTGTGTAGTGATTAAACGGTTAGGAGGGAGAACTCTTCAACAAAACAAAAAAGCCTTAAGCTTTTTCACTCAAGACCTTTCAAATATAGGCGATATAGCATTATGCCTATTTTATGTTTTAGTTTGAATGATAGCTCTCCACAAATAGGTTATTTGTGACAATCTTACATATATTTTATGTAAGACCAGTTATATGACTCTTCAGCTTAAGCCATATACTTCGGCAACCTTTCCTTTCCTATCGCATCATCGTGCTTACCTCCACAATAGTACTATTAAAGACTGCACCTCTACCTTTAATTATTCACTTTGCACTTATTTAAACATTATGCACCATTTTGTTTAATTAGTCAATAGGTAATTTTTTTAGTATATTTCTAATAATTTCTAAGTACATTATAGAGTTATAGATATTTTAAACATAAAATTTAAAACAAAATATATTAGACTATCGAAATATATTGAATTCGAAATGAATAAAGTGTATTATTATGATAGCTGAATTTTCTAAATATTTTATTAAAATTAAAAGGGGGATTATTATGCGTTGGAGTTTAAATGAGCTTTACACATCCTTTGAATCAACAGAATTTAAAAGTGATATGGATAAGTGTAACGAATATATTAAAGAATTAATTATTTGGGTAAAAAAGGAGTTGCGAAGTACTGAAGGAGCAAAAGAAAAAATAGAAAACTATATTAAAAAGCAACAAGAATTTGGTAGCATATATATTAGATTACTAAGCTATGCTATACTTGTATCTAGTGTAGATGCAAAAAATGAAACTGCTCTTAAAGTAGCAGATCAACTTCAAAGTAAGGCTTCAAATTTAACAGAGGCAACTGTCCAATTTGAAAAATGGCTTGGTAATATAGAAAATATTGAAGAACTAATACAGTCTTCTCCTCTTTTAAAGGAACATCAATTCTACTTAGAGGATATTATGCTAAATAATCAGTATCTTTTGAGCGAAGAGGAAGAAATATTAATTTCTAAAATGAGCCAAACAGGATCAAAGGCGTGGGCTAAATTACAACAATTATTATCCTCTACCCTACTTGTAGATATTACAATAGATGGAGAAGAGAAACAGCTTCCTCTACCTGTAGTTAGAAACATGGCCTATAGTGCTGATGCCGCTACAAGAAAAACAGCCTACGAGGCAGAATTAAAATCCTATTTAAAAATTGAAGAAAGCTCAGCAGCTGCATTAAATGGTATTAAGGGTGAATCAATTACAATCTCACAAAAACGTGGCTTTGCATCTCCTCTAGAGCAAGCGGTTATTACATCTAGGATGAATATGGAAACATTAGATGCAATGCTAACTGCTATGAAGGAAAGCCTACCCTTCTTCCACCAATATTATCGTAAAAAAGGAGAGTTATTAGGACATAGTAATGGGCTACCTTTCTATGATATGTTTGCACCAATTGGAAATGTAGATATGGAGTTTACATACGAAGAAGCACAGAAGTATATAGTGGATAATTTTAATACATTTAGCAAAGAGCTAGGAGATTTTGCGCAAAAGGCCTTTGATAAAAACTGGATAGATGCGGAGCCACGGATTGGTAAAAGAGGCGGCGCCTTCTGCTCCAATTTACACCCTATTAAAGAAAGTAGAATTTTAGCTAACTTTGATGGTAGTTTTAGTAACATGACTACATTAGCTCACGAGCTAGGTCATGGTTATCATGGGCACTGTCTGAAAAACGCAAGTCTATTGAACAGTCGTTACCCAATGCCACTTGCAGAAACTGCATCTATATTTGCTGAAACTATTATTATAAATGGAGCCTTAAAAACTGCCACAGTAGAAGAAGCATTTGCAATATTAGAAACCTCTATTTCTGACGCAGGACAGGTAATAGTCGATATATATAGTCGTTTCTTGTTTGAATCCGAAGTATTTAAACGCCGTGAAGATAGTTCACTTTCAGTTAATGAGCTGAAAGAAATAATGATAAGCGCACAAAAAGAAGCCTATGGAAATGGGTTAGATCATAATGTACTACATGAATCTATGTGGATAAATAAGTCTCACTATTATATGCCAGAACGCCATTTTTACAACTTCCCCTATGCCTTTGGACTATTATTTTCAAAGGGACTTTACTCCGAGTATTTAAAACGTGGTGAAGCCTTTGTTAATGAGTACAATAATCTACTAGAGGCAACTGGTAAAAACAACATTGTAGATGTGGGTAAAGTTATGGATATAGATGTTACATCAGTTGATTTTTGGAGAAGCTCTTTGGATTTAATTAAAAAAGATATTAAAAAATTTGTGGATATTGCAGATGAGAGATTGAAAAACAAATAAAATGCTTCTAAGTAGAAACCAAATTTAAATAACCGTTCCTAACATTCTCGATGAATAACAAAGAATTAATGTGAAAATAATCTATTATGATACAAAAAAACTTTTATTAATTCTTTCAAAGTTCTACATTCTATGTTTATTGGACATACTTTACTTTTTTTGTTATTATGGGTAAGAATAAAGATAAACTAATAAAGGAGCGTCTACTAATGGATAATAAAAAGGTATTAGCCACTGTTGGTGGTAGAGAAGTAACAGAGCAAGACTTTAACCTGCTTTTAAATAGCTTAGATCCTCAAAGAGCAATGCAATTTAACTCTGAAGAAGGTAGAAAGCAATTACTACAAGAGTTAGTTAGCCAAGAACTATTTTACTTAGATGCAGTTAAAAATGGACTTGATAAAGATGAAATTTATATGCAAGAAGCGAGAAGAATGCAAGATAACATTTTGAAGCAATTTGCAATTCATAACCTATTAAAAGATATCAAAGTAAGTGAAGGCGACCTTTTAAACTATTATAACGAACATAAAGATATGTTTAAAGAGCCTGAAAGTGTAAAAGCAAGCCACATTCTTGTTGATGATGAAGCAAAAGCTGAAGAAATCGCCAAGGAAATTAGTGATGGATTAGCATTTGAAGAAGCTGCTACAAAATATTCTAACTGCCCATCTAATGCTCAAGGTGGAGATTTAGGATACTTTACAAAGGGAAGAATGGTTCCTGAGTTTGAAGCTGCTGCATTTAATATGAAAGCTGGAGAAGTTAGTGCTCCTGTTAAAACTCAATTTGGTTATCACATTATTAAAGTGGTTGATAAAAAAGAAGAGTCTATAAAAGCCTTCGATGAAGTTAAAAGTCAATTAAGCCAACAATTAATGGCTATGAAACAACAAGAAACATATCTTAATAGAGTTGATGAATTAAAGAAGGAATATGAAGTTAAAATTAACGAATAAATATATTTGAAAAGACTAGATTTTTCTAGTCTTTTTTTATTTTGTTAATTATATGTATCTATATGCTAATGACTGAATTTTCATACATCCGAGCATGTTCTATTACAATCTTGCACCTTAAATGCTATAATTGATTTAAATAAATTTAATGAGGAATTGACATATGGATATAGCTTTAATCGGTGTTCCTATTACGTATGGTTGTAGTCTGAATGGAGCACAATATAGACCTAGTAAGCTTCGTCAAAATAAAATTATAGATCTGATTAAAGAAAATGGTCATACAGCTTATGATTTAGGAAACGTACCAGTACCAGTCGTTCCTAAAGAAGAAAAATATAATGGTCATGAAAATATAAAACACTTACATCCTGTAACAGAAATAAACACTAATCTAGCACATAAGGTATATTGTTCCTTAGTTGCTGCATCTTCCGTTATTCTTTGCTCAAGCTATACGTTTTTCATTAGAGTCCCTTGACGTTTCTAGCTCTATGGCAATCTTATCTTTGATTTCTCTAATTACTTCATATCTGCGTCATCGAGATAGTTCGCAAGTTATCTTATGCCAACTGTTCGTACCTTCCAGCATCTCAGCCTTCTTTCAACACCTTCGCTCTTGCTTAAAATTACCTCCAATACACTTTGAAATCTCCTTCGCCCTTCGCATCTGACATAGGCTTTTGACCTATACCAGCCACCTCACCTACAGCATCGAGTACAGTGATTCCAAGGTTAAGTTACTTCGCCTGTTGCTAAAACGACCATCCAAACATATGTAGTTAAGCTAATATTGGGACGTCCCTACTTTTTGGAAGGTTATCCACTACATATGCCAACACTGGTTCACTATCGCTTGGTTCCAGCAACCGCCATCAGCTTCCTTCAGACCATCGGCTCGGCAACATGCCTCGCAAACAAAAAACCTCACAATTGTGAGGAAAGCATTAAAGCATTGGGGACGGTTCTTTTTGTTTCTGTAAGAAACATTAGGAGTAGTCCCTAGCGATTATTTACTTAAATGGAAATGCACACCTTGGGCAATATTGAAAATCTTCATTAGTTTTAAAACTACAATTAGAACATCTTTTTTTATAGTAATTTTTACCCATATGTACTAATTTTAAATCCTTATCATGTACGGTTACATTTTCTCCCTTGGAAATTCGCTCCCCTAATCCTTTATCAATTGAATATATACTTCCACAACATGTAGTTTTCACATAAAATTTTTTATTCCACTTTAAAACTGGGATAAAAAACAAACTAAGAACCATATATTCTTTGGTAACTTTATACTCGCCATACTTTCCACAATGATAGCAAATTGTAGTTTGATTAAAATCTAGTTCTTCCTGTTTAGGGGACACTCCCATAATGAAAAACATGTATCTATCTCCTTTGTTTTATAAGTAAACTGATATCTAATGGGATAGAATAGCAATTTAATATTAATACCCTTAATTGCCTTTGCTAGATTGTTTAGTTCTGCCTTTATAATATTTAAAGCATACATATTAGAAGGAAGCTTCCATAATGGTTTACTAAATATCTTCTCTTTAATATCCTAACATCCTGCTAAAATGGTAAAATTAGTTTAACATATAAAAAAACTACTAATAAGTACAGCTTTATAATTAAAACAGGGATTTAAAAGTAAAAAGCACTGTCCCTTATGCTTTCAAAAACTGAGAAATTATTCTTCCTCGGTTATACTTCTTATTATATATCTGTTACAAAAAAAAGCATTCTCGCTACCTGCAATGCTTCTGCTGCATTTAGACAAAACATGTCATCTTCTGATAATTGCATATTAGCTACATACTCATCATAATCTTTCTTCTTACAGAAGAAATTCATAACATTTCAACAATCACCAGACCAGTTTTTATGTTTATTTAAATCTACATGAAGTATGCATGCATCCTCAGGTATATAACTTAAGAGCCTGCCATCCTTTATCTGTATATAAATTGACTCTCCACATTGGCTACACTTTGAATCTATATTTATATCTTGCTTAAATGTAAATGCTGTTCCTATTGCATCTATTGCACACATGGCATAAAAACTTCTACCATCTGATAAAGTAACTTTGTGATTCGTTGGAAGTGCCGAAACAGGATATATAAAATTAACATTTTTATCTTTATCTACTACTATTGCCCTTTTATTAATTAAGCTGTTAATTAAATTATTGAACTTATCTTCTGAAGTACCTATATTTCTAACTATATCTTCTGTTATCCTAACTAAGTTAAATGGTTTATCTTTATCAATAGTATAATTCATTAAGAACCTTCTAGTCTTTTTCTCAGTTTGGTTTAATCTCTGATCTATGCTTTCTATCATCAACTTTTCCGTTGAATAATATTCAAATTGAATATTTTCTTCCATATGTATTTATGCCTCCATAACTAAAGATAATTAACTAAAACTATAAGAAAAGCTATTATAAAAAGCCTATTATATCAATCTATTTTCTTTACTTTAGCTAACAATGCCCTATCTGGTGGGAATCCGCTTATAGGATCTAGCTTCTCATTGTCTGTTAACTCATTCGCATTTGCATTATTCCAACCATGAGGTATAAGAACTGTTGTAGGAAGTATATCACCTGTTATTTCTGCCTTTAATTTTATGCTTCCTCTTAAACTTTCAACTTTCACCATATCTCCATTCTTAATACCTTCTTTTTCTGCTGCCTCAGGATGAACTTTAACTGTTGGCTCGATCTCATCTTTATAGTCCTTAAGGAATTTTATATTTCTATATCTTGAGTGGTAATATTCTAAATATCTAGCTCCTGTAGAAAGTACAAAAGGGTACTCCTTAGCTAAATTCTTAGTAGACATTGGACTTTCTAGTGGTTCATAGTATATAGGCAGAGGATCATAGCCTAATTCTTCTAAGCTTTTTGAATATATTTCTACCTTACCTGTAGGTGTATTAAATCTTTTTTCTTCGTATTTCTTTTCTTTAAAATCCTCATATTTATATCCATAATACATTTCAGATATTTCTTCAAAACTTAGTCCAAGTTTTTTAAACCTATAATCAATAGCCTCCTCTTCTGTATTCCAAGGAAGTTCTTCCTCGTATCCCATGGCTTTTGCTATATCACTAATAAACTTCCATTCTGAAGTGCCATATTCATTATCAATTATTTTAGATGACAAGCCTAAGATACCCTCATTCAACATGCCCCTTTGATTCCATATTTCATATCTTTCCACAAAGAAACTCCCAGGAATAATTAAGTCCGCAAGTTTTGCGGTTTCTGTCATAAAGTTGTCCATTACAACTAATAAGTCAAGGGACTTTAAAGCCTTTTTTAACTTATTAGCATTTGGCCATGTCAGTATTGGATTGCTTCCTATTACTATCATAGCTTTTAATGGGTAAGGCTTACCTTCAAGTATAACATCGCTAATAATATTGGCTTGAGCTGCATCAAAGGTTTCATAAAATAGAGGAAACTCAGTACTTCCTATAGGCTTCTTATTATATCTAGGGTTTTCCCACTCTATTGGAGATAAAGGTGCAGGTGAATTCATCATAGCTCCACCAACTAAATCAATATTTCCTGTTATTGCTTGAAGTATTGAAATTGCTCTTGCGGTTTGAAATCCATTTGTCAATAGCTCTATTGCTATTCCAGGAGAAATATTTGCTGGTTTATTCTTTGCAAACATTCTAGCTGTTTCTACAATAGTTTCAGCAGGAATATTTGTAATTCCTTCAACATACTCCGGCGTATAATCTTTAACTAAATCCACTAATTTGTCAAAACCTACAGTCCAGTTTTCTACAAATTTTCTATCATAGTTATTTTCCTTAATAATTACATAAATAAGTCCTAGGGCTAATGCTCCATCTGTTCCAGGTCTAAGTTTTAAATGAATATCTGCTCTTTTAGCAGTTTGTATTCTATTAGGATCTACGACTATTAATTTAGCTCCTTTTCTAACAGCTTCATTTATATCCATCATCATATATGGATGAGCATTCGCTGGATTATAACCCCATAAAACTATACATTTACTGTTCTTATAATCAGCACTTGGTAGCATTCCCATAGTCACCTTGTTTGCCATTTGTTTTGATAGATGACAATGACTTCCTGCTGCTGAGTAGTTAGGTGTTCCATAACACTGACAAAACCTTCTTACATACTCTGGAAACTGTCTTCTCACTCCTGCTTCACCCGTATGCATTGATAAGGCTTCTGCTCCAAATTCATCTTTTAATGATTTTAATTTTTTAGTTATAATATCAATAGCATCTTTATAGTCTATCTCTATCCAATTACCATTTTTATCTTTTTTCATTGGCTTGGATAATCTATCTTTAGAATGAACTATTTCAGGTAAGGCCTTTCCCTTTGGACAAATAAATCCTTTACTTATGGGGTGGTTTTTATCCCCCTTAACTTCAATTATTTTATTGTCCTTTACCAGTAGTTCAATTCCACAGTTTCCGCCACAAAAACTACATATCCCCTTAATCATTCACTCATTCCCCCAATACCCTTATTCATATCACATCTTTTATTGCCTTTTACTTGTTATGATAACATCACAATCAATAATTGTTAAATAGATAATATTAATAGATGAGAATTCTATTATAATATATTGCAATTGTTATTTTTTAGACAAATATGTTATTATTAAGACGAATTTTGACGATGAAGGGAGGAATTTGGATGAAAGTTGCATATGTTATAAGCTCAGATAATTCAAGAACTATTTTAAGAGATATGGTAATTCCACAATTAGAAGCCGGCAATCATGGTGCTGAGGTAGTAGGGATGTTTTTTTTATTCGATAATACCTTCTTATTATTGAATGAAACCGATATAGGTGAAAGACTTCAAAAACTTCATGAACAAACAGGTATGATATTATTAGCATGTGATCAATGTGCACTTGAGAGACAAATTGAAAATAGACTTGTACCGGGTGCTGCAATCGGTTGTTTTCCAGTACTATATGGTGCTCTTGGTTCAGTAGAGCTTGATCAAGTAATTACATTCTAACCCACAATAAAGAGTCCGTTTTGCGGACTTTGTTATTTTATTCACTAGAAATGAGGTGTATAAATGTCAAAGGTTCTAGTTGAGTTTATTAATACTTGACCTAGCTGTGATGGGTATACCCGAGCTGTAGAGGTTGCTGCAGCAAAGTACAAAGATAAGGTTGATGTGAAGATTTATATAGCAGGCAAAGATATGAGCTATGTTAAGAAGTATGGAGTTATATTTAGAGGAACTTTAATTATAAATGAAAAAAAGAAAATTCAGCGAATATCTAAGAATATTATCGAAAATGAAATTGCTCTAGCTGTTAGTGAGCTAGATGATATGAGGTGATGTTTTATTGTTAATACTAGATTTTTTAAATGACATTATATTTACCTCAATAGGTTTATTAAATGGAGCTTCTGGTTGGCTTGTTTTTAGTTACATAGTAGCAGGGCTTTTGCATGATGTTATTTCTCCTAGGAGATTTCACAAAGCCTTAGGAAATACTAAGCTTAGCTCTATTTTAAAGTCAACACTTTCAGGTACTTGCTTACCTATTTGTAGTTGCGGTACAATTCCCCTTGGCATTAGCCTATACTACTCTGGAGCATATGTAGGGCCCACACTAGCTTTTATGGCATCTACACCTGTACTAAATCCTATAGCAATAATACTTAGCTATGGCTTATTAGGTAAAGAAATAACTATAATAAATATAGTTGCAGGACTTTTGCTTCCTTTTATTGTAGGAATAATCGGCAATAAACTGGGAGGCAATGAATTAAGAAAAGAAGGTCTAGAAGAAGAAATAATAGCTAATTCATTAAAACCAATAGAAAAAGTCACTTTACTAGAAAAATTTAGATCCGGTATTCAGTGGGTAATAGGTGATTTAGCTGTAGTATTAAGTAAATACGTAGTTTTAGGTATGTTGTTTGGAGGATTTATTCTAACTGCATTTCCAGATGCATTTATACAAAAGTATTTAGGAAATCCTAGTATGCTATCACTTTGGAATGTAGCAGTTCTTGCTGCATTCATGTATGTTTGTGCTGTTGGACATATTCCTTTTATAGCTGCTCTAATTGCCAGTGGTGCTTCACCTGGTGCTGCTATTACCTTTTTGATGGCAGGTGCAGCTACTAATATTCCTGAGCTACTTAGTATTTATAAGTTAATTGGTAAAAAAACTGCTGTAATATATGGAGTAACTATCTCTGTCTTTTCATTAATAGTTGGTTATCTAACTAATTTATGGCTTATGCCTGGGTTTAAGCCTGCTGTTAACTTTAATAGGATTGATAATACCATTGAAAGTGCAAATAAATTACTTTTTAACTTGCCAGAACCAGTTAAGTACTTATGCTCATTCATCATTTTCCTATTTTTCCTAAAGGGAATATATCCTAAAGTTAAGTATTTCTTTAAAAAAAGCACTGAGCAGGTGATGTAAAATATGAATAAAAAATTTAAAACTCTACTAATCATACTTGTAATTTTTTCATTAGGGCTCTATTCTTTTTCTCTAAAAAAAAGTAATACTGTAGAGGCACTAGGGGTCGAGCCAGATAATGAACTTCTTATATACTTTAGAGAAAATTTTCCAAACAATGAGGTTTTAAAGTGTGGATATGAAGACTTAAATGATGATGGACGTAAGGACTTACTGGTAATCTATAATGAGTCTAAAAGAAAAAATGCAATGCTTGTAGTTATAGATAAAGAAGATGGATTTCAGGTATCTGACCACATTCCTGCTCCAATAGAAAACCTAAAAATAGAATTTAAGGATATCGATAAAACTGGACCAATAGAAATTATTATATCTGGTTCAAAGGATGAGAATTTCGGTTACTCTATATTTAGGTTAATTGATGATACAGAGCTAAAAGATTTGTTTGGGGAAGGTATGGAAGATTGTTGTTAACTTATAAAATAATAAAGATGATGTAACAAAATATTTTGTTACATCATCTTTATTTATGCCATATTTTTAACTATTTCTTATACTTCTACTCTGTAATACCATCTATAGCTTTTGCCTTAGCTAGCCAATCGTCATAGCTCATACCAACTGGAAACTCCTTATCAATATTTGTTTCTTCAATGAATGTATCGAAATCTTCAATACCACATGTTTCTAGTAAATCTGTTGACATGAATTTTTCAATATCATTTATATTTGGAATATTATCTTCTGCAATTTCATAGTCATAGAAGTAATCAATATAATTATTTAAGTTTTCTTCTGAGAATTGCCATGTAATTGTTCTTCCTTCAGCAACAGTTTTCATATACACAGTTTTTAGTGCAACTTCTGGTACTGTTCCAAATCCATCAGCAAACATCATAGCTGCATTGTATGGATGTTCATACAAGTATTTAATAGCAAGAGAATGTGCAAGAACTAATCTTTTCGCCAATTCTGGATGTTCCTCTAGGAAATCATTGTTCATAGCGTAAATACAGCATATTCCCCAGCCTTCTTCCATATCCTCTGAAACATGTGCACCCCAACCAGTTGCCATAATACGACCAAAACCTTCAAATTCTACTAGAGAACCATAAGGATCGCAGGCAGAAAAGGCATCTAGCTGTCCTGCTTTTAATGCAAAAACTTTATCCTTATCAGACATATCCACTACTTCATAGTTTTCTAACTCAACTGGAATGCCCAACTCTTCAGCCCATTTTCGCCATTCTGGCTTTGCTTCTGCCCCAGATCCAACAGCTATTTTTTTTCCTATTAAGTCCTTTGGTTCTTTAATGTCATTGCTTACAACTAAGTATCTAGATCCTCCTAAATGATTAGCTGCTGCCATAAATAGTGGTGCTCCCTGATTAACAGAATTAATAGCTCCTTCAATACCTTGATAGCCTACATCTAATTCTCCTGAGGACATAGCTTCCATAATCTTACCTGTTTTTGTAACTACAACATTAAGCCCTAAAGCTTCATAAATCCCTGCCTTTTCCCCTATAATAGCTGGCACCATGTGATCACAATCTCTATATCCTAACTGGACAACATATTCCTTGTCTGCATCATTTAATTCTTCTAATTCATACCTTACTACCTCTGCAGCAGGGTCATAACCAATATCTTCGATTACAACACTTTGTTGACTGCTATCTGTACAACCAGCTAGCATCATTGATAATGCAAGAATAGTTAAAATCACCCTTTTTTTCATAGTTAATCTCTCCCTCTAGTTTTGCTGTCTAAAAAATACTTTCTAGTCTGCCTTCCATCTTAATAACATACTTTCAATTAATAGCATCACCTTGTCAATGGAAAATCCAATCAATCCAGCTATAACCATATACGCAATTATTGTATGGGTTTCCATTCTAGATTGAGCTTCTACTATACAGTAACCGAACCCGGCACTCGTCGCAATGAACTCCGCTCAGATAACCGACATCCAGCCCATACCAATTGCTAATCTAATCCCTGTGATGATTCCTGGTAGAGAACCAGGAAGTACAATGTCTTTAATAATATCAATTGTTCTTGCACCCATACTACGAGCAGCATGATAATATTCCTTACTAATATCCTGGACTCCAGCAATGGTATTTAAAATAACTGTAAATATTCCAGTAAATGCAATCATGAAAATTGTTGGTCCATCTCCAAGACCGAACCATATAATGGATAGTGGTACCCAGGCCATAATTGGAACTTGCCTAAGTGAATTAATAAATGGTGCAAAAGCTCGTAACATACTTTTTGAATACCCCATAATCATACCAATAGGTAACCCTATGATAAATGCATAGAATACACCTGTCATAACTCGGCGCATGGTAATTCCAATATTTCTCAATACATATAAATCTGTAATCGCTTTAAAAAATGCTTCAATTACACTTTCTAGGGAAGGGAAAATAAATGGTTTGTTTACAATTCTAGCTGCTATCATCCATATAATTCCTAGTATAATAATGGCTATGGGAGTATGATAATTAAAGTCCTTTCCACTTAAGTTTTTCCATGCACGTCTATCTTTCATTTTAGTTGCGTGCACCATTCTATTAACTTGTTTCTGTTGTGCATTCATTTTTATTTACTCACCTCCTAGCATTTCAAAATATGTCTTAAATCTAATTTAAAATCAAATTTATTATCTTCCTTGAAGAGCTGATTTTTGAGAATAAGATTTATTTGTACTCTCTTTTTGTTTCGATTTATTAATAAATTCTAACAATTGCTCATCTTCTTGATTTTTAACATCACCATCTAGTGCAGTTCTTAAGATGTCAGTTAATTCATTAGTATATTGATGGTATTTTTCATTTTTTCTATCTCTAGGTCTAGGAAGCTGAATTTTTAAATCAGCCAATATTTTTCCATGGTCTCTTGACATAACAATAACTCGGTCACTTAAATAGATAGCTTCATCAACATCGTGGGTAACCATAAGAGTTGTCTTCTTGTTTGCTTGCAACATAGATTCTAATTGAATTTGAAGTAATTGACGCATTTGAAAATCAACAGCACCTAAGGGTTCATCCATTAACAAAATATCTGGGTCACAAGCTAAAGCTCGCAATAAAGCAATTCTTTGCTTCATGCCACCTGATACTTCATGAATATAATAGTTTCCATAATCCTTAAGCTGTGCCATCTCCAATAAACTTTTTAGTTTCTCCTCACGTTCTCTTTTTGGTATACCTCTCAGCTTCATAGGATACATAATATTCTCTTTTACCTTCATCCATGGAAACAAGGCATAATTTTGAAACACAAAAGCTCTATCCGGCCCTGGTTTATTCACCTCTTTCCCATTGACAAAAACATTCCCACCATTATGCTTTAAAAACCCTGCAACAATTGTCAATGTTGTTGTCTTTCCACAACCTGATGGACCTAATAAGGAAACAAATTCACCTTCACTCACATCAAATGAGATATCTCGTAATACAATATTATTTGCCTTTTTATCTCTTCTGTTGGGAAAAACTTTAGTTATTCCTTGTATTGATATTGACATTTAATCCACCTTTCCTATTCCAAACTTAGAAATTTTAATTTTGCTTTATCCCAAAATTCCTTTGTCATACCCATGTGTGTAATAAGCGTTTCCGTTTGGCTTAACTCTTCTATTGTCTTATTGTACACATCTAAAAAATCTCTAAAAGCTCTGGTATCTATAATATCCTTCCTAACAACTAGAACAAAAGAAACATAGTCATTTTCTGAAAGGGATGCAAAATTGAATTTTGGCAATAAGGCTGCCTCAGTTACATCCATAACTGCACCATCTATTTGTCCTTCTTCCAAAGAATACGGCAAGGATATAGGTTGCATCTCCAAAATCTCTTGAATCTGTGGATAACTCTCCTTAGAGACTTTATGTAAATGTTCTCTCTTTTGGCCCATACCTAGCTTGTACATATTATCCAGTTCCTTATTATAGGCAATAATTTCACCATTCATAATGACTGGTGCATAAATTTCAAAGTCATCACTAGAACGTACTAAATGCAAAGCTATATGGTTACAATAAAAGGCCATATCGATTTCTTCTGAGCTCAAGGCCCATTGTGCTGTGTTACTTCAGCAATCCTTAAAAGTAAAGTCCTCAAAAATCCTTTTTTGAGCCTCTCCCTTGATGAGATTCTCTCTCCCCATATTATTACTTGTTCTCATGATCTGCTGTAGAAGTAATCCTGTAATATCATCTCCAGCTCCAATTCTTAGACGCATATCTGTATTTGCAACATATTCTTCTTTAGGTAGAATAAAAATAGATCCAATTCCTATGATGCATATTACTAGAAAAAATAAAAATAATTTTTGATTTGTATTCATATAATTCTCCCTCTAATACTACCCTTTTTTAAGACATCATTTCTATAAATGTTCCTACTCTTATTCCAATTTGCCCCATATCATTCTGAGAATAGTCTGTTTCTATACTTATATAAGGTGTGTTTTTCTCTTCTGTAACAAATTTCTTTACAGAATAGCTTTCAATATTATAAGTATGACAAGCTTGAAGGATTACTTCTACCACTCCGTCTATCTTATACTCATGGATTATTTCCGAAATCAGGTTAAGTCTATCTTCATTAGGGGACATTACTGAACATGGTATACTCAAATATTTTTCTGCTATTGCATCTATAGGATCTTTCTCTTCGTCAACTTTTGTGTATGTAGCTTTAACTCCTCCGCAATTTTCATAACATACTACTACTCCACCATTATCTTCTATAGATTTTATAACCTTTTCAGAAGCACCACCTATAGGACAACCTGTTATTAGTATTCTTGGTGCATCTTTAGACGCATTAGTCTTGCCTGATTCATATTCTTTTTTAATTTTGTCCGTAAGTTCTCTTAGATTCTCTATGCTTTCTCTTATATCCATTTTAAACTGAGAACCATATAAAACCTTTTGCATCTCTAGGCCGGTCATTGGTGGTGGACATAATTTGCCTAATCCATAAAACTCCTCTTTTGCTCTTCGCTCCTCATTTACAAGTTTTATCGCTTGTTTTAACTTTTCTATAGTTATATCTGCTCCGAACTCACTTTCTAAGCGTTCCTTTAGCTTTATTACTTCCTTTTTCCATAGATTTAAAGATTCTTCATCTTTATTGTTTTGAGGGAGCTGCATCACATACATAGATTTTAATTTTCCCAGTAATTCATACATCTTTTTCTTTCCATCACATGTAGTTTCTCCAACTATTAAATCTGAAAAGTAAAAATAAGGGCACTTATCAGTTATAGCAAATCCATAACTTGATTTAATTAAAGGACAAAGATTTCTAGGCAAATCCCTCTCTGCATCTTGTATAGGTTCTTCACTAGTACCACATAAACTTACAGAGATAGCACCTGCCGCCTCAATTATTTCTTTTGGAGTATAAGTGCAAAATGTGCCTACTATCTTCCTACCTTGTTCTTTATAATCTTTTACTTTTATAAACCCTTTTTGTCTTGCTTCGTCATATTCATTAAACATTTTAGGTAAATTATACATTTTTAAGCCTCCATAGACTATATAGGTAGTTATTATATTAACAATATAACATACTTGTACCAATCTTTATCATTAGATATATCTATATCTAAGTCCCTATCTATATATTTTTTAAATACAAATATAAAAAATAGCAATCAAAAAAAATCGTCCCCAATGCTTTTTAGAGATGGGGTTCACTTAAGCTTTGATATAGATGTTTTAGCTCCTTCCCTTGTGCCAGGTACAGGAACACCTGAGCCTAACGGTTTTACTTTAGATGAAGGTAAATTTACAATTGAAAAATTATTAAAAGAAAGATTTGTAACTTCAATGGACTTTGTAGAATTAATCCTACACTAGATGACGAATCTGGAATAACTGTTAAAACCTGCATGGAGCTGCTTGACCATACTTTTAAATATCTGTAATATAAAAAACCTCGCTATTACTTAGTGAGGTTTTCTATATCCTTTATTGATAAACATAATTATTTTAATTTAGGCTCTAGTAAAACGAAATAATTCAAATTGCTACTTTGTTCCACAGAAAACTCTACTATAATATTATTAGCTCCCTTTAAATTAATATCTATTTTCTGTAATCCATCTGATTTCTTAAATTTGGTCTTATAAAGCACATCTCCATAAAACTCGTTATTACACTTTATAACATCATCATTGTTGAATACGGTAAAAGTAACTTCAGAGTCGGATAGATCCTTTGCTAAATCGTCTATGCCAATATATCCAGTTAGTTTTGAATATGCCATATCTTCATTATATAGCTTTGCAAAATAATAACTTCTATCTTCATTATCTGCTCTATCAAAACCTATACCTTGAGAATAAATTTTTCCACTAACTGTAAACTTAGTACCATCTTTCCAAGAGTTTTCCCTAAACATTGAATGATATCTTTTATTTAATGTAAAATAAATAGTATGCCCATAAAATTTTGCATCATTATTTTCTTTTATATAGTTAAATTGCTTTTTAAGTCTACTTAATTCTTCCCTCAACTCTTTATTTTCCTTAAGTAGAGAGGTGTTTTCTTTTTCAATTTCAGTAATAAGTTCATCTTTAAGTCTATTAGTATCATTAGAACTTTCCTGTAAGTATGCAACGTTTTCTTTATCCGCTTGAACACTTACTTTTGAATCTGCCTTGTCTTGAGAATACACACAAGTAAAAATAAGTATGCTACATAAAGATAATGATAAAACTACCTTTTTTCTCATAAAGCACCTCTTTTTATTAATTTATATTATAATTATAATATAAATTTGATAAATTATCTACAAAGTTATCAAGTGTAAAGAAGTACTGGTATACGCCTAGATTCCATATTATCTAATATTTAAATTTAGCAATACCATCTTGCATTTCTTCTGCTAGTTTTGATAAGGCCTCACTGGCATTTGAAATCTCTGCCATAGATGAAGCTTGTTCCTCTACAGAAGCGGATACTTCTTCTGTGGTAGCTGCATTTTCCTCAGATATAGCCGATAAGCTCTGTATTACTCCTATAATCTCTTCCTTTTTATTTTCCATTTTTAATCCTGATTGAATAATAGATTCTATTGCTTCTTTTACATTTTCAATAGCAAAAGCAATCCCATTAAATTTCGTGCTTGTTATTGCTACGCTATCCGTTTGAAGTTTTATTATTTGACTAACTTCCTGCATTGTGCCAACTGCATACTCTGTCTTATCTGTTAAATCCTCTATGGCTATAGTTATTTCTCCTGCAAACCTGTTAGATTCATCTGCCAGTTTTCTTATTTCATCTGCAACAACTGCAAATCCTCTACCAGCTTCACCTGCTCTGGCTGCTTCTATAGCTGCATTTAAAGCCAATAAATTTGTTTGCTCTGCAATGCTTTTTATCATTTGACTGGCATTTTCAATTTTCTCTGCACTTTGATTAGCATTTATTATAATTTCAGATATTTCAGTAACAGAGCTATTACTAGCCTTAGTTTTTTCAACAAGATCTTCCACAATTTTAATTCCATCATTTTTTAAACTATCTACTTCATTTGCAGCGTTGCTTAATCTATTTACACCTTCTTTATTGCTTTCTATTTCTTTTCCTAATATATCAACTTCTCCTGCTCCTATTTCTGTGTCATTAGCTTGTTCATTAGTTGCCCTAGCTATTCCATCAATTGCTCTCGCTATTTCCTCCGAAGCCATAAATGATTGTTCAATAATAGCTGTTAGCTCTTGAGAAGAAGAAGCTACCTGGTGGGAAGTATCTGAAACACTTTTAATTAAACTAATGAAATTTTCCTGCATGGTTTCTAAAGATTTAGACATAAGTCCTATTTCGTCTTTTCTATTTGAATATTGTTTTGATTTACTATTTTTATCAATACTTAGATCAAAATTAGATAGTTTTTTAATGGATTGGGATACATCTACAATTGGCCTCGATATAGATTGTGTAATAATTAAAATAAACCCTATTAATATTAGAATTCCTATACCACTTACAATAATAGCTATAGTTATAAATTTATTTAATTCCTTATATATTTCATCTTGAGGTATAACAGATATAAAAGACCATTTAAAGTCTGTTTTATCAGTCATTACAGGGTCCAATATTAAAATTTGCTTTTCTTCATTAAAAGAAATATTTTCTTCCAATATCAATTGTTCTCCATTAGATATAGCTTGCTTGATTTCCTCACTGTCTAATAGTTCAAATATATTTTTTCCAATACGCTCTTTATCTTTGTGTCCTACAATTAGCCCTTCTTCAGTAACCAATTGAGCATATCCACTATCATATAAGGCTATACCTGATATAAGCTCTTGTAATCTATCTAAAGAAATATCTACTCCCACAACTCCTACAACCTCATCATTATAAATAACAGGAGACGTAACAGAAACTAAAGTAACATCTTTTCCTTGCAGCTTGTAAGTAAAAGGTTTTAAAACTGCTGATTGTTTTGAGTTTTTAGAAGTTTGATACCATAATCCATTCTCATCTAAATTATCATATGTATCTGCACCTTGCTCAAGAACAACTGTACCACTCCCTCTATTCCAGTAAGGGTTAAATCTTCCTGTATGATCATGATAATTAGTGTTTGCATATTCACTATCTTTCCCATCTAAAGCATTTGGCTCCCAATTTGTCCATACTCCTACTAAGTTTATATTTTTATTTATAGTGTTTTTCATAATTTCATTCATTGTAGCTCTATCGATATTTCCACTTTGTTTCATTCCTTCAAATGCATTAGATATTGTTTCAGCAATAGTCAATGCATCTTCTAATTCGCTTTGCACTAACTCTACATATTTTTCTGTTACTGCTTCTACATAATCTATGGCATTTTTTTCTTCTATACTATTGAATTTAAATGTAAAAAATCCGATAATTGATGTGAATATTACTAAAACAATTGATAAAATACTTATAAGCATTCTCGATTTAATTGATCTCATTACCCATACGCCCCTTTTCATTTGTCCTTATAGTTAATATTCTTTTACCCAATAGCGTCATTCTAAAATTTATCTGCAGAAATAGTCTATATTATTTTAATTTATGTCCTTAGTTACTGCCCACACTGGATGCACTAACAACTAAACGGTAGAGCTAAAGCTCTACCGTTTAGTGAAAGTCATATTGATTCTTCTTATTTTACAGATTCTTTTTCTAACTTTCCTGCTGGAAGAATACTTTCAACTTCAACATGTGGACGTGGAATAACATGAACTGAAATTAATTCTCCAACTCTTTGTGCAGCTGCAGCTCCAGCATCTGTTGCTGCCTTTACAGCACCAACGTCACCTCTTACCATTACTGTTACTAAACCACCACCAATGTGCTCCTTACCAACTAGGTAAACATTTGCTGCCTTAACCATTGCATCTGCAGCCTCAACAGCTCCAACTAAACCTTTTGTTTCTATCATTCCTAATGCATCATATTTCATTTTTCATTCCTCCTAATTTTTTTGTTTTTTATTTTATAATTTTAATTTTAGATAACGAATTAATACTCATAGCATTTGCTTCTTCTGTGTCAACATGAAACTCTAAAACAGACGTATCATTTGATCTAATGGCAACATTATTGTAAATACCACCTCTTGGACCATCAACCTCAATTGAGACTACCTGTCCATCTTGTACGCCTAAGCGCTTAGCATCTTCACAATTCATATGAATATGTCGTTGTGCTACAACTAGACCTTCAGTAATTTGAACAGAACCCTTTGGACCTACTAATGTTATGCCAGGTGTTCCATGTAAATCACCTGATAACCTTATGGGCGATGCTACACCTAACTTAAAGGAATCTCCTACTAACACTTCTACCTGAGTCTTACTACGCACTGGACCAAGAACTCTAACTTTTTCAATTGCACCCTTTGGTCCACAGATTGTCACTGTTTCCTTACAAGCATATTGTCCAGGCTGTGACAAATCTTTGATTTTGGTCATCTGATAGGCATCCCCGAATAAGCAGTTCACATCTGCCTGTGAGAGATGAACATGGCGGTTGGAAACACCTACTGGAATTTCATAGATATCTTCTTTTTTTTCTACTGAAGACATGTTAGCTTGAACTGCCTCTAGAAAGAGCTTTAAGACAGCTTCGCAATTGTCCATGTTAGTTGACTCCCTTCATAGCTTTTACTAGTTCATTCACTAGATTTAAAAGCTTTTCATTATCTGCACAATCTATGTTTACTCCATTTAAAGAAGAACTCGCTCCACGGCATCCTGTTTCACTATTCACTTTGTAGTTATTAAGTTCAGGATAGTTAAAAGACGAATCAGCAGAAGCTAATGTTCTACAATCCTTTAAACCATATGCAACTCTTTTGATATTAATCAAATGCATTGGACTAACATTTTCAGAAACTGAGCTTCCTCCCCATGTACCACAACCTAGTGTAAAGGAAGGTATAAGGCCTGTGCTTGCACCAGTTCCACCTTGGGCACTGCCTGTATTAACTAAAATACGAGATGCTGGCTTTTTAGCAAACTTCATTACCATATCTCTATCTTCAGTATGAAGACTCATAGTGTGTCCTATACCATTTTGAAGTAGTTGTATACTAAGTTCACATGCCTCATGCCAATCCTTCACTGTATAGAAAGCGATAACTGTTGTCAGCTTTTCGTATGATAATGGATATTCCTCACCAACGCCTTGCTGCTCCCCTATTAGAATTTTTGTTCCTTCTGGAATTGAAATCCCTGCTGCTTCTGCAATAACCTGTGGAGTTCTACCTACAAACTTAGCATTCATTGTGTGACCATTCTTAAATAACAGCTTACAAACTTTTATAGTTTCTTCTGCTGTCATAAAGTATCCACCTTGCTTTTTAAGCTCAGCTACTACCTCTTCACGATTACATTCTTCTACAATTATTGATTGTTCAGATGCACAAATTGTACCATTATCAAAAGTCTTACTTGCAATAATGTTACTAACTGCTTTTTGGATATTAGCAGTTCTCTCAATGTAAGCTGGTGAGTTACCAGCACCAACACCTAAAGCAGGCTTACCAGCACTATAGGATGCCTTTACCATTCCTGGGCCTCCTGTTGCAATAATCATAGCAATATCATTGTGTTTCATTAGCTCGTTTGTAGCTTGTATAGTTGGTGTAGAAATACTACTTATAATATTTGCAGGAGCCCCTGCTTCTACTGCTGCATCATGCATTAGACTTACAGCCTTAAGTGTACATTTTAATGCTGAAGGATGTGGTGAAAAAACAATTCCATTACGTGATTTAATTGCTATTATTGATTTAAAAATAGCAGTAGATGTTGGGTTCGTTGATGGTACAATACCCATTAATAAACCCATAGGCTCAGCAATATCAATTACTTGCTGATTTACATCTTCTTTGATAACACCAATAGTCTTCATATCTTTAATTGAATCATAAAGCATAACAGAAGCCATATGATTTTTATATGTCTTATCTTCAACTCTACCAAATCCAGTTTCCTCTACAGCCATTTTAGCCAGAGAAACTACATTGTCTTTCGCCACTCTAACCATGTTGCATAAAATCTTATTAATTTGCTCTTCAGTATAGTCAGCAAGCTGATTTGCAGCAATTTTTCCTAATCGTGCAAGGTCTCTTGCTTCTTGTACTGAACGTAAATCACGATCAATACTTTCCAAGCATAGCCCTCCTTTTTTATAGTGTTTTAATCTATATTTTAAATTTAATTAGTTATTCTCGTAATATTTTCTAAACTCTGCAATTAGCAGTTTCTTGTCTGCCTTAGATATTTTCCCTGTTTTTATACCAAAGTCCTTATATTCACGCGCTAGATTTCGAAGTTTTGCAACCGCAACCTTTCTAAGCGCCTCAATAGTTTCTTCTAAGCCATATTCAAGTAGCATCTTATCTACAGCTTCCTTATTATTAAGCTTATTGTAATCTAGCTTTATAGAAGCAATTGTTTCTTCTTGAGATTCATCTATTTTTGAATCTTTCACTATTGAATCTTCAACTATTACTACTTCTGGCTCAGTTTTTATTACCATAATTTCCTCAATTAGCGTTTCTTCTTGTCCTGTCTCTATTGTTACAATTTCTTCAATTTGTGTTTCTTCTTGTTCTGTTTCTATTGCTACAATTATGCTGCTTAATTCCTCATGTGGACGTGGAATTATATGTTGTGAAATAAGTAGTTTTTCGTCAATTTTTCTTACTGCCGCCCCACCAGCCTCTACAGCTGCTTTCACAGCTCCAACATCACCAGTTATGGCAATGGAAACGAGACCGCCACCAACATATGTTTTTTCTAAGAGATTCACAGCTGCCGCCTTTAGCATAGCATCTGCACTCTCTGTAGCTGCAATAAGTCCTTTTGTTTCAATTAATCCAAGTGCCTGCATTGCTAACCCTCCCTAGCTTTAGCTTATACAAGATCAGCCCAATTGGCTGGATAGGTAACATAAAATATCTTAGCTTTATCAGAGGAACCCCAAGTAACTTTAGAACCTGATGGAACATAGACTACATCACCAGGATATGCTGTTAAAGTCTTACCATCAATGGTGACTGTTAAGGTTCCTTCAATTACATAATCAATTTCTTCGTAAGTTAGTTCCCAGTCAAATTTGGAATGATCAATAGTTAGGAAGCCAGCACTCATAGCAGACTCTTCTTTACTGATTAACTCTTGATAGGATACCTTTGCATTAGGACTTCCAGTATCAAAAGTATCAAACTTTACAGAGCTACCACGTACTACCTTTAATCCATTAGAAGCAGTTTCAGCTTCATAGGGCTTAGGCTTCATAATTGAATCCAGTATTCCATTTAAAAGTCCCTTGTCCATCATAGCCTTGAGTAGATTATAAATCATTTCACTGTCCAGTCCTTCACCACAGTTTTTAACTGTTTCAGCTACTTTTGCTTCACAAGCACTCTTTGACTCACAAACAGGTGCTTCTGTAGAAAATTCTATTCCACATGCTTTTGCTACATCTTTTGCTGAAGGAGTAATAATTGTATTGCTGTCAATATAAATCACTTTTTTCCCTTGATTTCCAGCAGTCTCAACATCCTTTGCACAAATCAATTTTTTCATGTTTTCACATCCTCTCCTATAGTATTAAGACACCTTTTATCCAAATAAATTCTTATATATTAAAGTAAAGATGTCACCAATACAGGGGATGGAGAAGGTATAATCTCTATATTTACTAAGAGACCATTATCCTTAGCAGCAGACTTCCCAGCTTCAATACCAGCCTGTACAGCCGCCACATCGCCAGTGAAAGTAAAGAATGACTTCCCTCCCAATCCATTTCCTAAACGCAATTCTAAGGGCTGTAACTCTGCTGCCTTAAGGACTGCATCGGCAGCGATAATCATGGTCGCTTGGGCGAAAGATTCGATAATGCCTAAAGCCTGAATACTATCTGGCATGGTTGCACCTGTAATTGCCGGAAATACCTGAGGACTAACATTGGGTATAACAATTGAATCAACCAAATATTCTTCTGCCAATCTTTCTCCAGTACTCACTGAATCATTAACCGATGCAACATCACCATGAACAATTGCAATATATTTGCCAGGGCAGGTAGAACCAGCTGTAACTATTTCTACATCAGAAGCCTTTACCATTTGATCTGCTGCATATATTCCACGTGCAATACTTGCAAATTCAACCATTCCTATTGCTTTTGGCATATTAGTCCCTCCTTATTGCAATAAAATCTGTTTCAATTTCAACTACACTTCCTGAAATACTTGCATGTATAGTAGCGCCTAAGCTGCCTTCAGGAATTTTACCTATTTGTTGGCCTAGCTCAACATGATCACCGACGGAAACAACAGGAACCGCAGGTGCCCCTACATGCTGCCTCGTCGAGATGTGTACTATTTCTGAGTTTACTTTAACTGCTGTCACAGGAGCTGGCTTATCAAAATTATTCAAACCTAATCTAGCTATAAGACGTTTACTTGGAAGCAAACGATATTCTCGACTTTTACGGGCTGTAAACTCTGACTTCTTCGGTCTATATCTTATATTTTGCTCTGCCAGTTTTTCTTTGAAATAGGTATTTGCAAATTTAGGATAAAGCCCTGCTGGGCATGAAAATAATTCACATAAATTGCACTGACAACAGAGCTGTGCCACCTTTTGACCTTCAATATCAGTTAGTGCATAATTTAAAGCATTCATCATCTTGTGGGGCTGCATTTCATGTCCAAGCAGATAACGAGGACACATATCTGTGCACATACGGCACTGTTCACAGGCAGACCTGTTAACTCTTCTTGCCTGCTCAAGACTAACAGATTTTTTTCTTACTAGATAATGATCTTTTTTTAAAATTACAAATCCCTTATTTTTCTTAGTAACATACCCGTCTAAATTGCTCATAATAGAACCCATCATAGGACCACCATCGATAACTGCATAATTATCGAAGTTTTCAATGCCACTTAACTTTAAGACATCTATAATAGGTGTACCTACTGGAACTTTAACTGTTAAAGGCTTAGGAATATCACCTGCAACTGTAATGTACTTTTGTGTAACTGGCTCTTTAATAGATGCATAGTATATATTTAATGCAGTTTCTGAGTTGACTACTACACATCCGACTTGAATTGGTATACCAGCTTCTGGGACGATCCTGCCTGTTAGTTCGTAAACTAGTACCTGCTCATCACCTGCTGGATAGATATCTGGTAATTCTTTCACCTCAACAAAGTTCCCTAGCTGAAGTGCATCAATTCTCTCCTGCAATATAGAAATTACTTTTTTATGCTTTTCTTTTATACCTATAAGAGCTTTACTTGCACCAACAAATTTCCCTGCTGCTTCAAAGCCTTTTATAATTTCATCTGGGAACAACTCCATCAGCTGCTGATCTACCCTTAATAAAGGTTCGCATTCAGCCCCATTAAGAAGTATATATTCAGCCTTTGATTCAAGTTTTACATGGGTAGGAAACCCTGCCCCTCCTGCGCCGACAATACCGGCTTCTCTTACCATATCAAGAAGATTCATTATTGTACCTCCTGAATTTATTCAAAATTACAATCTTCATCAATAATTCCGATAACAGCTGCATCAACTGGAATATCATCATTACCTAACATTCTACGTGCTGCTGATCCCGTGCAAATAATAACTCTATCTCCAATGCCGGCACCAATGTTATCTATAACTATTAACCGCTGACCCATATTACTACCGCCAATTACTTCTGCCAACATAAATTTTAATCCATTCAGCGAATCTGCTTTTCTAGTTGCCCATACATTATCAATTAACCTTCCAGCTAACATATAGCTTTCTCCTTTTCTAAATTGCATTTAATCTCCAAAATAGCTGATTCAACAGAAGCTGTATCACCAAAGATCGCTATCATTATCATATTTTGTGGACAACTTCCTCTAATATCTGCTACTGTAACACCAACAGCTTTCTCTGCAATATCAGCTGCACAGATCATATCTATCATTCTCCCCTGCACCAGACCAATAGCATCGACACAACTTAGGGTATTATTAACATCTGTTCCTAGTCGTTTCATAAGAATATCAATAGTGCCTTTTGATGGAGATTTAATAACTCTAAATTCCATAATCAAACATCTCCTAATCTATACTTTCTTGTGTACAGCTAAATGCTATTCCTAAAGGAGTTACAAACATAGGATTTTGAGGCTTATGAGTAAAAATACCTGTGTTTTTTTCTATAATGTCTTCAATGCCTGTTAAACAGCAAGTTCCTCCAACTAAATATATTTCCTTCACATCATGATTCTTAATATGTTGATTTATAATAGATGATATTTTTTCAACTACTGGCTTTAATACAGGTAATAGCTCTTTATGATTTCTAGGCTCTCTTTTATATAGCTCCGCTTCTTTAAATGACATTCCATATGCACCAGAAACAACTAAAGAGAAATGAGTACCTCCCGTTGGCTCATCAGCAATATAGACAACTTCACCATTTTTTAGTATTGAAATTCCAGTTGTTCCACCACCTATGTCAACCACTGCACCATTCTGAATCCCAAGAACCTTATTAGCTGCTGTAGGTTCATCAAGGAGATTAGTTAACTCAAAGCCAGCAGCCTGAACCACATTTTTAACTGCTCCTGAGTCTAAAATATCTGTTCCTGGTGGTATTGCAGCAGCTCCATAAATTAGTTCTGCATCTAATTTTACTTCAAGCTCCTGTTTTAATTCTCTAACAACTTTTATCGCACCAATATAGTCTACAACCATACCATCACGAACTACATCAGCATATCGGTAAGCACCTGCAACTGGCTTATAGTTTTCATCTAGAACTGCCAAAACAACACATGCAGTACCTAAATCTACTCCAGTGTAGTAAACTGAAGATTTACTTACAATTGGTTGTTCCACTACATCTTCGAAGTCTCGGATAAGCTGATCACAATATTCATAATTTAAATCTCTCTTTGACATTTTTTCCCTCCAAAAATAGAACAAATCATTTGGGATAAGGTATTAATACTCTGATTAACCTTCCCGATAACCCCTTTGCAAAATTCATTTTCACCGTCATTGTTCTCAAATAGTTCTAAAACAAAAGGTTCTATCTCTCTAAGAGCACAACGTAATCTATGCAGAATAATGATATCTCTACCTTTTTCTAATTGTATGTGGAACTCTGTTATTTCAAAGCAGTCATCCAAATCATCATAAATATTACCTACTGTTATGCCTGTACATTCCTTACAACAGAATGTTTCAACAGTATCCTTATTTAAGTCACTTTTAATATTTGAAAATTGTTTGCCTAAATTTATAACACTTTGAGCTAAAAAAACATCTCTACTTAAAAGTTCTTCTGCAGTAATAAGAAACAATACTTCCATTGATTTCATCTTTGTATAGAACATTTTCTGCTTCCAGTCATTTCTTGTTTCTATCTCATTATGCTGCATCTTCTCATCTTCAGTACCTTTTTCAATCAAGGAGTCACCCTCAATCATATTTATCCCTCGATCTAATAAAAACTGACGTCCTCCGGGTGTAAGTCTTTCTCCTGCTTTTATCTCATAAGTAGTAAAAGGTTCTTTTCTAAATAAGTTCCGTAAATCTTCTTCGGTTATAAACTTCATATTAATTCCCCTTTACTTTTCTTGTCTTGAAAACAAGCGTTCTTTTAATGCTCCCATACCTTTTCCCATTGGAACACTTATTTTATAATAAGGCTCCTCTACTCCTATTTCTTTTAACTGCTTATAGCATAACTTCTCGTTTTCTAGCATTAAATCAACTTTAGTTATTACACCGATTACTGGACATCTAAAAGACCTTGCAAAGCCAGGTGAGTACACATTATCACATCTTGACTGATCCACTAATATTAAAACATGGGATGCATCTTGAGATACTGAAATCAGATGCTTATACATCCATGTATTTTCAATATAAGAACCGGGAATGTCTATAGTATTTTTTCCATAAATAATATCTTGGGTTTTTCTAAGTGGTCCATCATAATTATTTAACCAATTTGCCAATGTGGTTTTCCCACTTTTGGAAGGACCAATTATCATTACTCTTTTCTTTCTCATGTTCTCGTAATAGGTGCTGTAGTAAAATTCAGCAGAGTTTTTAATGTGTCATTTGCTGCATTAAGTGCTGTTTCCACTGACTGCACGTCTCCAGTAATAATTAAAGAGCCTGTAAATCTATCTAAAAAGCCGATTTCAACATCTGCTGCCTTTGTTACAATATCCGCTGCAATAATAGCAGTTTCATATGGTGATAGTGTTAAGATTCCAATTGCTCCCTTATCATCAATACCTAAGCGTTCATATATATCCTGCATAGGAGATGCAATAACGTGAGCGATTGTAACCTGCTTTCCAGGCACTGATTCTTGTATAATACGCTCTATAGGTTTTTCAATAATAGCTCCCATAAAAATTCCTCTCAGTCTATTTTTTATAGCCAATAGGAAATTATAAACCTCAAATAATTGTAGATAAATTATAACTTCCGTATATTGGTTTCATAGAAATCATCCTATAATCTTTCAATGGAAGATTTTTTATATAACCTCTAGTTTATTAATGCCTTACTACTGTAACTGGAAAATCATATTTCTTAATCCAGCCTTCAATTCTTTCTAAATCCTCATTGTTTAATGATACTTCTCCCTTTATTGGGTATTCCATATCTAACTGCTTGTACTTATTTACACCCAATTTATGATAAGGTAGCAGGTCTATTCCTTTGAAGTTCTTGTAATCCTTATAAGGCATTAAAAATTGTATTACTCTTTCAATATCATCCTGACTATCGTTTACACCTTTTAAAAGAGGCATTCTTACCTTTACATTATACCTACGATGAAGCAGTTCCTTTAGGTTTTCTAGGATTCGCTCATTACGTACCCCTGTTAACTGGTAATGTTTTTCCGAGTCGATATGCTTTAAATCATAAAGGAATAAATCAGTAAATTCAGCGACTTGAAGAATGGCCTCAGCCTTTGCATAACCACAGGTTTCAATTGCAGTATTTATTCCTTCATGTTTGCATGCCATAAGCAGGTTTGCAGCAAACTCCGACTGCATTGTTACCTCTCCACCGCCCAAAGTGACACCGCCGCCTGACATGTCATAAAATGCTGTATCTTCTTCTATTGTTTCTAAAAGCTCCGATACGGTTTTTACCTGTCCTACAATGGACAAAGCAGCTTCAGTACAAACATCTTCACATTTGCGGCATCCTACACAATCAATATCTCTATTTATTACATGCTTACCTTCCTGATTAATAGAATGAATTCCAACGGGGCAAACAGATACACAAGCACCGCAATCAGTACAGGAATTGCCTTTAAACATAACTTGATATTTTTGTTCTAACCCTTCAGGATTGGAGCACCACTTACAGCGTAGGGGACATCCTTTAAAAAATACCAATGTTCTTATTCCTGGTCCATCATACATATTGTATTTTTGTACATTAAATATAACTGCTTTTCTTTCAATTGTAGCTGCCTTTTTATTACTCATACTGTCTAATCCTCCGTTTAATTCTTTCATAATAATCTAGTCTATCTGAGTCGGTACTCTATATAAACTAGAACACCGACCTTCAGATAAACTAAGACTCAGTTCAGCAGGAGTTTTAACTCCTGTTGAACGCAAAGTCGTGTTATCCAGGGGCTATTCAATTTTCATCTCCCACTTCTATAAGTGTGAGCTTTGAAATTGTAAGCCATCGGATAAATTAGATTAATTTTATAATAATCTTAACTAAAAGTGTGTAAGCATTGTTCTGCTTATTATTTCATCCTGTACATCCTTGCAAAGCTCTACGAAGAATGCACTGTAGCCTGCTACACGAACTATAAGGTCGCGGTACTGCTCTGGATGTTTCTGTGCTTCGATTAATGTATTGTTATCTAAGTAGTTAAACTGCATTTCACCAACACCTATAGCACAAGCAGTACGTAATAATGTTATAATGCCTTCCTCACCTTCTGCTGTATCTAATAGCCCTGCCATTAGCTTAAAGTTATGAACCATACCTAGGTTCATGTTATCGCAAGCCATTTTAGAAACAGATTTAATTATTGCAGTAGGTCCTTTAAAATCTGCTCCTTGAGTTGGGCTTATACCATCGGATAATGGTACCCAAGCTTTACGTCCGTTTGCGGATGCGCCAGTCAACTGACCAAAAGGAGTGTTGTTAGAAATAGATAGCGTACCATGGCACATAACAGAATATAAAGTTCTGTACTTACGATGTTCCTGCTCAGTAAAGTTAATTAGATCAGCAGCAATTAAATCTACATAGTCATCGTCATTACCATATTTAGGAGCCTTTAGGCAATCGTTTCTTAGTTGATCGTAGCCTACAAAATCAGCTTTTAATGCTTCATTCAGCTGTTGTAATGTATATTTCTTTTCATCATATACTAGCTTCTTAATAGCAGCCATAGAATCTACATATGTTGCTAAACCACTCCACACAACACCTGGACCAAAGTTATACATAGCACCACCAGCAGAAACATCCTTACCCTTTTCCATACAGCCTTCATACATGATGGACATTAAAGGCTTTGGAGCTAATTCTCTGTGGACACGCTGTGATATAACAGTAGCTATACCACTTAACTTTGTAATATATTTAATCTGCTCTTTAACAGCATTTTCAAAGTCCTCGTAAGTTTTAAAGTTATTTAAATCTCCCATATCAGGACAAACCTGCTTGCCATACCATAGTGGAACACCTTTGTTAAGAACTAGTTCAATAGCAATAGGCCATTGTGTGTAGGCTGTAGAAGTCCACTGATATAGACGGCCAGATTTTTGTGGTTCTACGCAACCCATTAAACAATAGTCACGGGCATCCTCTATAGAAACACCTTTTGCTAGCATCATCTTAATATGAACATCATCGAAATGGCACGCTGGGAATCCCATACCAGAGCGAACAACTTCAACAATCTTTTTTAAATATTTCTTAGGTGACTTACTATGAATACGTGTCGCTAAGGATGGTTGATAAATTTTAACGTGGCGAACTGCATCCATTAATAAATAGGTCAGATCGTTTGTTGCATCAAGACCTTCACGGGTAACACCACCAACGCACATATTAACAAATGGTTGATAACCTGCAAAGAATTTAGATCCACCTTCACTAGTAACCCACATCATTTCTGACATTTTAATTAACATACAACCTGATAATTCAAATGCTTCAAATTCAGACATACGTCCACTTTCTATATCTGCCTTGTAGAAAGGATACATATATTGGTCAACACGACCAATTGACATACCTGTTTGGTTTTCTTCAACTACTAACAAAGACTCTACAGTCCAAACAGCTTGAATTGCTTCCCAGAAAGTGCTAGGTTTATGAGCTGGAACTCTTTTATTTACTTCAGAAATCTTTTGTAATTCTGCCTTACGCTTAGGATTTGTCTCTTTTGCTGCTAGTTCAGCTGCATAATCAGATAAACGCTTAGCATAAATCATAACTCCTTCAGTAGTTTCAATAACAGCTTTATAGTAATAGATTTTCTCGATATCCTCAGGATTTTCATAACTTAGCTTATTTAAGTGGTCTTGTGCTTCCTTTTGAATATCTAACATGCCTTTTTTCATTAGGATTACATCATAACCTGGGTTTGAATCTCCACCACCGTTTAGTGCATGGTATGAACAGTCAGAAACAAAAGATTCCCCTGAAATCTCCCAAACTCCCGCATCACGATATTGGTCTTCACAGTATTCATCAACAGATTTACCTTTCCAGAATGGAAAAAGCTCTTCACGCATATACTTTTTATCTTCTTCTGATATATAAAATGGATCTTGAGGACGAGTACCGATTGTATCAATTTCATCTTCCATCCATCTCCATGCTATATCAGGAGAAAAAGCTCCAGCACGAGGTGCACCACAAGGAGCCCCAACAATTAACTCGTTTTCTTGAATTACTAAAGGTGCAGTTTCACAGCAATAGCGAAAACTTTTAGCTCTTAGTAAAGTTTTCGGCATACCAGGATTTTCCTTAGCAATCTTAGTAATAGCACGAGCACGATGTGTAGTTATAGTAGGTTGCCACTTTAAATAGGTTTCCTTTAGTCTCTTTAGGCGTTCTGTTATTCCATCTGGAACTCCCATATCTTTCGTATCTGACTGTGTGTAACTAGTAGTATCGTTTTTTGTGATTTCTTTTGAAATGCCTTCAAAAATCTTTATTAAAGATGATCGTTCCTCTGTAGACATATTTTGGGTGGCTTCTGCAAGTTTATTTGAAAATTCACGAATATCCAAAATCATTACCTCCAGTTCTTTTTTTATTATTTCTTATTTAACTATCTGATTGTATATATTTATTTACAATACTTAAACAAATCTAAATAACTATTTTATTTCTTTTAAAACCTTTTCTAAGATATGATGTAACATCTTAATTCCATCTTGATTATGCTCTTCGGCCTGCGGCATACAACCCATAGATATCTTTTCCCTTGTTAAAGCTCCATTAGTTATATCATCTATATTTCTGACACCATATCCTACTTTACGAATGTAAATTAGATTCATCGGTGAAACATTATCTGAGGTCATTCCCTTACCTGCTGATCCACTTCCAAGAGTTAAGGCAGGAAATAAATTGGTTGTTGCGCCTATACTTCCAAAGGAGGCTGGCGTATTTACAAGCACTCTGCCAACCGGCTTTTTCAATGCAAACTGGCGAATTACCTCTTCATCTTTAGAATGGATAACAAGGGTATGTCCATTTCTCTCGCTTAATAATAGCTCTATACATTTTTCGCAGGCATGCATCCAATCGTCTTCGATATAGTAAGCTAAAACCGGGCAAAGTTTTTCCCTAGAGTAAGGATTACTATCAGAAACATATTTCTGCTCAGAAATCAGTACTAATGTATTGCTTGGAACACAAAAGCCTGCTCTCTTGGCCAATTCTAATGCAGATTTACCTACCATTTCAGAGTCTACTCTTCCATCTGAATGAAATAACAGTAAACCAAGTTTTTGTGCCTCTTCCTCTGTCATGAAATATGCACCATTGTTTTGCATTTCCTGTTTAACCTCTGCTGCAATACAACTATCTACAACAATAGATTGTTCCGACGCTGATACCATTCCATTATCAAAGGTCTTACTGGCAATAATATCTCTCACTGCCTGCTTTATATCAGCTGTACGTTCAATAAATGCAGGTCCATTGCCATTTCCACCATAAATTACAGGCTTTCCAGACCTATGTGCCGCCTTAAGCATTCCTGGAACACCAGTGTTCATAATAAGGGAAGTTTCTCTGTGATTCATTAATTCTATTGTCCCAGCAGGTGTTACAGTGTGCAAATATGAAAGAGCCCCTGCTGGTAATCCATATCCTTCAGCAGCTCGTATCATAACGTCAAGAGCTTTGCCAATTGTCTTCCTCGCTCTAGGATGAGGCGAAAAAACAATTGCATTTCCTGACTTTATTGCAATTAAAGCTTTATATATAGTGGTGGAAACAGGGCTAGTTACGGGACTTAATGCAACAATTACACCCATGGGTACCCCTACATCCATAGTCTTATTCTCTTTATCTTCCTTAATAATACCTACACAGCGTATTTCTCTAAGTCTAGCTGGCAAATATTCGCAAACAAATCGATTCTTGATATATTTATCCTGCCATTTTCCATAATCAGTTTCATCTCGAGACATAACTGCAAGTTCGCAGGCATATTTTCCAACTTCTTCTGCCATACGCTCAACAATCTCATTTAGTTTTTCCTGTGGAAAAGTTGCCAGCATTTTATGTGCTTCCCTTGCATTTTCTATAAGAATTCGAGACTCTTGGATGGAGAGCAAATCATTATCTATAATGTTCATTTATCTCTCTCCTTTTCATTTCCATTAAATATCTATATAAAAGGTTTATTAAGCGTTCAAGATTTCAAGGGAATAGCGTGCAATAATTTTTTCAATATCTTGATGAGGACTTGCAATAACAACTGAGCTATAAACTTCAGAGCCCATATCTTCAACAGCTTTTATCCCAGTTTCTACAGCTGCTTTACATGCACCTACATCTCCCCTAACTAACACAGAAATATAGCCAGAAGCTACGTTTTCAAAACCAATCAATTCAACATCTGCAGCCTTGCACATTGCGTCTGCAGCCTCCAAAACATAAACTATACCAAATGTTTCTATCAAGCCTAAAGCTTTATAATTGCTCATACGTAGTTCCTCTCTCCCTTTTTATCTTATTTATCAATATCATATATTGATACGATATCTCCAATAGCTCGAATAGGTCTTGGCATAACATTTTGTGCTGTCAATTTACCTATTGCTGCTGCGGCAGCTGCTCCTGCTTCTACAGATGCCTTCACTGCGCCAACATCACCCTTTACCATAATCGTAACAAGAGTAGACCCCACGTTTTCATATGATACAAGTTCAACATTAGCAGCTTTTAGCATTTTATCTGCCGCCTCAATCGCAGGAACCATACCTACTGTTTCAATAAGACCTAATGCTTCTTCTCCGTAGTATCTCATCCTATTTTCATCCTTTCAAATCTTTATTGTTTAGTTTATTTTCAATCATTTTGCTCCTGCTTGATAAATGTCCATTTGTTATTTAAGCTCCTGTAATTTAAGTAAGAATCAAATTATCAGTCTTTAATATATTTATTTATTGTATCTGCACCTTCTTTGTGTGCACGATAGTAAATTCTTAACGCATTTGTTTTATCTAGTTCAAATCTTGATTCTTCAAGAAGACCATTAGCCTCTGCAGTCATTAATGCAGCTAGTACATCATCCTTATTTAAAGCCTTAAAGCTTCCATATTGACTCTTTAGAGCCTCAATAACTTCTTCTGTACAAGCTTCTTTTACCTTTGTGAAATGTTTTAAAATAGCATAGTTCAATGGTTTCATTAAGCTTGTCCTCCTTCTTTTTTAAATAAGTCCATTGGGTTCATTGCAATTACTGAAATACCAATTGCCATTAATACAGCAGCAACCCAAGCGACTGGAGGTAATTCCATGCCTTCCATTCCAAAGATTACACCTAATAAAATCCAGCTGAAGAAAGGTCCCCAGAATGAATAAGTACCATTACAAGCCATTCCTAGAGCAGCACCGCACATTCCATTTCCTTTATACCAGAACATAAAAGTATAATATGCACAAATACCAGATACAAGGAACCAAATCATTGCAGGACCACTAGTAAAGGCTTGAAGTGTTAAGCTCATGGAAAGCTTTGGATTTCCACCAATTATACCGAAGACTGGAAGTAAAATAAGTAAGTTTCCTAAACCAGATGTTGTTTGTCTGATGGTAATTCCAATTTCAGAGTCAATCATTGATGTTCCGAAACCAGCCACGCATCCTTCAAGACCCCATCCTAAAGCTGCAATCAATGCGATACCAATTCCAGTTACTAATCCCTCCGGTGCATCGCCACCAAGACCTGTACTACCAATTAAAGCACCAGCTGAAACACAAATCGCAACGCCGGCTACCATTCTCTTGTTCAGCTCTTGCTTGAATAAAACCTTACCTAAAACAGCACCAACTGCTGTGTTTAAAGCGGCAATTGGAATAACGATAGAACCTGCCTGTTGGATCGCAATAATGTATGCTGCACTGGCGATCGGTCCTCCGATTAACGCTGCCAAAATCATCATAACCCCAGGAACAGTTTTAATCGTTCTAAAAAAGTCACCCATCTTACCTTTAATTCCTACGTTGATCAATGCAAAAACACCACTGATACTATCATTTACTGCACTTCCTAATGCTCCTAGGACAAAAGTAATAAAGAAAGCGGATAAACCAGCTGTGTTAGGACCATACCAGTCAGCCCAAACTCCTTTTGCCATACCCAGCGTTAGAAACGCTGTATACAGTCCGTAAACAAGGCCAGATAATAAGCCGATTGTTACACCTTTTTTGAAGAACTGTGATGATAATTTGTTTTTAGCAGCAATTGCAGGTGCATTGGCTGCTGGTGTTGCTTTGTTCATTAGCAAAACTCCCCTCACTTAGGTTTTCTTTTGTTTTTTTATATCATCATTAAAAAACACGCTATAGTTTTGCATTTGTTAAAATAATAGCAAAATCTTGTTTGGGCTTGAGCTTTAGAAAGTTTTCTCTTAAAAAATTAAATTACAATTCCTGCAAAACTATATAAAAATATAAATATAATGATGATCTCTTTCCATAATTTTATGTGATTCTATAACTTTATGTGATTCTAATTATTTTAAGATTTATTTTTACTTAGCAATGATTACCTATGATTTTCTTAATTTTTAAACATTTTAATTTGTCATATTAATAATAACTTAACAAGGCATTTTTCCATGGCATAAATCGTACTACTTTGCTGTATAATATCCTTCAATTTCTTAGTGTTATTGTACTATCGTAACTTTTTTGTACTAATGGTATCGTATTTTGTTTTTTAGCTAATATGTTGTATACTTTGTTGTACTTTAAGCACATCAATATTCACATCCAAAATGAAATTTTTATTTCATAATATCTATAAAAACACAAAAGACACCTTGATTTCTCAAAGTGTCTTTTTTAAATTATCTAAACATTATCGCTTTACCAGTGATAAGTCCCTATATTATATATTATAAATGTTGCAGTATGATACATCATACAATAATCTCCCACAGAAGGAGTTATAAATATAACTGATTAATCCTTTACCATATCAGCAATGGAGTATTCCGATGAAACTGTAATTGCCTTTATGTTCTTTCGAAAACGTTCGTATCGAATGTAACAGTAGTCCAGAAAATCGTCACCATTGTAGTGTCTGATTAATGCCCATACTGTCCAAAGCAAATCCTGTGCTAACATAAAGCATTTTATTTTTAATACTTCTTCAGGTGTGGGTAATTGTCCATAGTAATCCAAAATAAGGTATTCAATTGACTCTTCTGTTAGCTTCGACTCCAGAATATACGCAGCCACATCCCAGCTTGGATCGTTCATTCCAGAATATTCCCAGTCTATAAGATATGTTCTGCCATTATTATCAAGAACAAAGTTTTCAGGAACTGTGTCGTTATGGCAGGGGACAGAAATTACATTTTTCACATTTTCTTTTAAAAAGTCAAGTAGTTGTTTTTTCAATGTAGTATAATCAAAGAAAAAATCACCGTTAAGCTTTTTAACTATCTGTTCATATTTATTTAACTCAGTCTGAAAATCAAAGGAGTTAGGAAAATACTTTGGGCTAGAGTGGGTTTTTTTCATTAAACTAGATACAGCTCTCAAGTTAGTAGGACAATGTGGATTTGAAAGAGCAATGTTTTTGCTGTTTTGAATGTATGCGCTAATTTTAATCCCGTTGATCTCATCAAAATAAATACACTCAGAATTCAATCCCAGCTCCGATGCAATATTATTATTAATCTTTTCAATTTTTCGGTCAATCATCTGATCTGTCATACCACCTGGTTGCCGAATAACATATTCCTTGCCCTTGATATTCATAATATAGTTGTAATTAGTAAGCCCACCTGTAAAACGAGATTTATCGAATACAATACTTTCATCGTTAAAAACGATACGTAGCTTTTTTTGTACTATTTCTTCTATTTTCATCAATAATTCCACCATACATATTAAAATTTATTATTTCTCATTATGAGGATCCAATTTTCAGATAGGTACAGCTTTCTAAATGAAAGCAATAACCTAAAAAGCGAGTCGTTAACCAATGGAAGTTTAATCTATTATAACAAGAATAGTCTAGAGAATCAATACATTACTTTATACATACTTCCAGTTCACGCTATCTGAACTATTTAGGACAGTTACCATTTTTATGCTATAAAAAACTGATATTTTTATAGATAATCATTGAACATAGAGTAAACCTTTATTCACATTAAACAGACATTATTCAAGAAGAAAGATTTTGTACAATGTCGGATTTCAATCAGATACAATAGTACTACAATTATATGGTGAATCTTCAATAAAACCATTGTTTTGTATGATATCATAAATAATCATTAGCTTAACTTGATATGTTAATTAATTAACTTATTTATGTTGTTTAATAAAATTTCCTACGAATGGAGGTAATTACTATAAAAGATAAATTTATACTTAAATCGAAGGTTCATTTTAACAATCAATCCCTACAGCTTTTAAAAGAGGTTTCCGGATCTCGAGCATTTATTGTTGCTGATTCCATAATGGAAACATTGGGATATCTTCAAAAAACGGTAGACTACTTAAGCGAAGCGGGAATAAGCTCTAAAGTTTTTTCAGGGGTGCGCCCTGATCCTGATGTTAAAGTAATTGCAGACGGGCTAAAGCTCTATAATGAAAGTGATGTAGATGTTTTAGTTGCAATCGGCGGAGGTTCTGCCATTGATACTGCCAAAGGAATTCTTTATTTTGCATGGAAGTTTGGAAGCATAGAGGGTATGGAAATAAAAAAACCACTCTTTATTGCGATTCCTTCTACAAGTGGAACTGGCTCTGAAGTAACTGACTTTTCCGTCATTACCTCTGATGAGGGGGAAAAGGTATGCATCGTAGACGAGTTTATAGCACCAGATATTGCTATACTAGACTCCACCTGTATTCAGCATGTCCCCCAACGTGTAGTAGTAGATACAGGAATAGATGTTTTAGTTCATGCTATAGAGGCTTATGTTTCCACAAATGCAACGGACTTTACAGATGCTCTTGCGGAAAAAGCAATCAAACTTATATTCGAAAATCTTGAAACCCTCTACAAAGACATAAATAATGCTAATGCTAGGGATCGTGTTCAGAATGCTTCCTGTATGGCAGGAATGGCATTTACAAATACAGGTCTTGGCATCAATCATAGCCTTGCCCATGCTTTTGGAGGGACTTTTCACATTGCACATGGTCGCTCTAATGCACTTATGTTAGATGCAGTGATGGAGTTCAACTCCGACTTAGATGGAAGTGCCAGCGGTTATGCTACCGAAAAATACGCAAAACTGGCAACAGTTCTGCAGCTTCCCGCTAGGACACGTCGTGAAGGAGCTGTTAATTTCATGCTTGCTGTTAGCAGACTAAAAAAAGCACTGGGTATTGAAGATAATATAAGGGCCCTTGGAATTGAGCAAGCTGAATTTGAGAAAGCACTGGACCAAATGGCTCAAACAGCCATGCTTGATCGCTGTACACCTACTAATCCAAAACAACCTTCTAAGGAAGATCTGATTAGAATTTATCAAAAGTGTTATTAATAAATCTTCAAAATCATAAAAATTAGATAAAAAATATTTTATTCTCGAAATGACCTCCCCATTTCTTACAAAGGGGAGGTTTATTTATTGCTTATACCCGATAAAAGCTAATATCTTGAAAATATCTGTAGTCTTTTTTGGGTGTGCTATTTATTGTAAACCAAGATATGTTATTTACTTTGTTAATATTATATATTAAAATAACAACAACAGAAGCTTTTTAAAATTTGAAAAAGTCTTTTCAGCTAATATAAACTCAGCAGTTTTTATTTTTTCAATTAAGAATTGCATGTCGGGAAGGTGTATTATAAGAATGAATAAAGTCGATAATCCACTTAAAAAATTTATAAATTCCAATTTATATACCCGCTATAGTGGTATTTTATCCTTATCAGATATTTCCTTATTTTTGGTAGATACAAATGGCGATATTTTGCTTGAGCTTATCCCAGCCCCAGATTTTTGCAGCCATGTATGCATGGAAAAGAGAGGTCAGGTATGCTGCGACTACAAAAGTCAGTTCAATCCCCATCAGGAGAGTAGCTTTGTCTGCCGATATGGACTCCAAAACATCTGTTTACCTATTAAGGTGAAAGATGAGACTTTGGGTTATATAGCTGGTATGCAGGTATATTCGCAGGATACAGAATATAAAAAATATATGATTGATGTCCAGTCTCTAAAAAATGACAGAAACGTTGAATTAGAATTTATCGCTAAGGCTATTGCTGCATTGAAAACTGTAGAATTAAATAAAATTAAGATACACGAACAGTTGTGCCGCCACATTGCTAATAATATTTCTCTTGACTTATCAGAGAGTGTTAGTCATGTGGATTCAAATGTGGCAAGGTTATCAATTGAGAAGGAAATGCTTGAGAAAAAGATTATCGATCTAGAAGCTAAAAACATGTCTTTAGTAATTAACCCACATTTTTTGTTTAATACCTTGAACTGTATCGCCCGAATCGCGTATTTTGAGCATTCCCATACAACAGAGGAACTTATCTACTGTCTTTCCGATTTGCTACGATACAATTTAAAGCAAGATGACCAGCTTCATACTATAGCTTCTGAAATAGACAACATAGAAAAATATTTGTATATACAAAAGGTACGATTTAAAAATCGTTTAGAATATACCATAGACGTCCCAGAGAAAATTAAATCTTACAGAATCCCCAATATGGTAATACAACCCATTGTTGAGAACGCCCTTATTCATGGTATCACACCAAAACGTGATGGGGGTAAAATCAGTATTTACGCAGAAAGATATAAAAAGGTGATCGTTATTTCCATTGCGGATAATGGAAATGGTTTCCCAAAGGATGTTTTAGATAAAATACAACAGTCTGAAAATAAATCGGGTCTAGGGTTTAGAAGTACGGATAAACGTTTAAAACAATATTATGGAGAACGTTACGGATTGGAAATCGTAAAGTCTGACTACTCTGGAAGTACAGTAACTATCACGATTCCAACACAACCATTGGGAGGTGCTAGCGATGAATGTGGTATTAATTGTAGAAGATGAAATACTTGAACAAGAGTTCCTCAAAACAGTTGTGCTTGACCAGCTTCTTCCGGAGGATAAGCTACTGACTTGTGGAAGTGGAGTTCAAGCTGTTCAATTGGCAAGGCAGTATAGACCGAATATTATTATAATGGATTTAATGATTGCTGAAATAGATGGTCTGACTGCCATTCAGGAGATCAGGAAATTTCTACCTAACGTTTGCATCACTATTTTGTCCGCCCATTCAGACTTTTCATATGCTCAAAAAGCCATCAATCTTAGGGTTTTCGAATATCTTTTAAAGCCTGTCAAACCTACCGTCTTCAAAGAGATATTTCAGAAAATGTTAAAAACGACATCCAACAGTCATATTCTAATAGAGGACAAGCCTAAAGAAAATAATATGAATATCGAGGATGAGCAACAATACTTCATCAATGAATCCATAAAATATATAAAAGAACATTTGAGAGAAAAATTAACTTTGGAAATGGTTGCATCCAAGGTGTTTATGCATCCTAAATATTTCAGTCGTATTTTTAAAAAGGAAATGGGCGTTGCATTTACTGAGTATATCACTCAACTGAGAATTCAATATGCCTGCAGATTATTGGAGACAACCAATTATCCTGCTTATCGGATTTCATCTGAATGTGGTTTCTCAGATCCATCTTATTTTAATAGGGTATTCTGTGCGCAGATGAACATGACTCCACAGACATATAGAAAAAAGGCATATTCACTAAAATCAGATGATTGAACTGCGAAAACCTCACTGTAAGTGAGGTTTTCTATATTTTTTGTTGATCTAGGTTATAGACTCTCAAAATCAAAAATAACCGTCCCTAATGCTTTTGATAGCTCTTATACTTTATCATTCTAATTTAATTTTGGATCTAATAAAAGAAAATAATTTAAATCACTTTTTTTATCAACAGAAAACTCTATTATGATATTATTAGCTCCTTTTAAATTAACATCTATTTTTTTAGCCCATCGGACTTTTTAAATTTAGCCTTGTAAGCCTCTTCACCAAAAAATTCGTTATTACATTTTATAACATCATCATTGTTGAATACGGTAAAAGTAACCTGAGAATTGGATAATTAATAATCTGTCGATACTGATTTTATTTATTAAATATTAAGTTAAATAGGTGTGGTTGAATTAAAGGATATGTTAAATTTTCAGGTAAACTATTAAATAGTTTAATTTCACCTATTTCATAATTAGGTAATTCGTCAAGACAGTGCACTTCAGAATAAAACAACTGGCCAAAAGATTTGCTCTTTCCTCCATCTACTGAATAAATACATACAGGTGTAATAGTAAAATCCTTTGCTCCAGTTTCTTCAGTCAATTCTCTTGAAGCAGTAAATTCTATATTCTCGTTTTCTTCTCTGTGTCCACCTGGAATTTCCCAAGTTGTTCTGTCCTTATGCCTTACAAATATCCATTTCCCTTCATACCTAGCCATAATAACGGCAAATAGAAGTTTACTATCTTCCACTGTATTTAACTCATAGAAGTCCACTTTTAGCATAAAATCACTCCTTTTTATTCATAGTATATTTATTAAATACCTTCTCTTTTATTATCCTAATATCCTGCTAAAAATGTTACAATAAATCTAATAAAAAGAAAACCCCACTACTGGGCGCACCAAAAAAAGTAGAGCAAAATTTTCACTCTACTTTCTAAAAAACTGAAAATTGTCTTTAACAAAACAATTTTTTATTTAATCTTATAATTAATAAATCGCTACTGGCCCATGAGGACCATCGATAATTTCTATTTTCGTTTCAAAAATATCTGTCAAAAGTTCTGGGTCCATAACCTCTTCTACTGTTCCAAAAGCGGCAATTTGTCCATCTTTCATAGCACAAATTCTATCAGAATATTTGGCTGCAAAATTTATATCATGCATAACAGTCAGAATTGTTCTTCCAAATTCATTAGCAGCATACCTTAAATGCTTCATCATTTGAACAGAACGAGCAACATCCAGATTATTCAGAGGCTCATCCAAAAGTACATATTCAGTCTCTTGGCACAAAACCATTGCTACATATGCCCTTTGTCTTTGTCCACCGGAAAGTTCATCTAAATATCTATTTTCTAGATCAGTCAAGCCTAAAAAATCGATATATTTAGAAATGATAGCCTCATCCTCCTTAGTTAATCTTCCCTTTGAATATGGAAAACGTCCAAACCCAACTAATTGTCTAACAGTAAGCCTCGTTATAAAATGATTTTCTTGCCTTAGAATAGTCAAAATTTTTGCTAAGTCTTCTGATTTAGATTCAGAAACATCCATATTTGCTACCTTAATTTGGCCTTCATCCATATCCAAAAGTCTTCCGATCATCAAAAGTGTCGTAGACTTTCCAGCACCATTTGGCCCAATTAAAGACGTAAGACCAGCTTTTGGTATTTTAATATTTAAAGGTCCTATTTTTACCTCATCAGTATACAACTTTCTAGCATTAGCAATCTCTATCATAAAGTCCCCTTCCTTAAAATCACAATTAAAAATGTGATTCCACCAAACATTTCGATAATAATTGAAACTACACCTTGAGCATGAAATACATGATACATAAAAAAGTATGCACCCGTTAATATCAAAAATCCTATAGCAAGAGCCATCGGGAAAATATATCTGTGATCATAAGTTGGCGCCGCTTGATAACTCAAAGTTGCAACTAAAAATCCATAGAAAGTAAGTGGTCCAACCAATGCCGTTGAAATTGACATCAAAACAGAAACTAATATAAGAGAAAAAATTACGCTGGATTGATGATTAATTCCCAAAGAAGTACCAACATTCTTTCCAAGTGACACTACATTTAAATTCTTAGAATAAGCCAGAAGAAGTATTGCTACAATTATTACAATTGGAATTGCAATAGGAAAATATGCAGAATCCGCATTACTGACAGAACCAAACAATCTTGCCTGTAAAATATCGAACTCAGATGGAGCAAGAAGTCTTCTCATAAAAGACGACAAAGACTTCAGACCAGTTCCAATAATAACTCCAACCAAAAGCAAAAGTTGTAAGTCTCCATACTTTCCAGAAAGTAACCATCCATAAAGTATCAAACTCATCAAGACCATAGCAACAACTTGAAATAGAAATGATCCAATACCGCTAAAACTTATAAATGTGCTAACACCAAAGAGAAACATTGTACTAGTGTGAATTGTTGAGTAAAGTGCTTCAAAACCTAAAAGCGAAGGAGTTATAACTCTATTATTCGTAATCGATTGGAAAGCAACCGTTGACAAACTCTGACAAATTGCAGCAATAATCATTGCAACAAGAGCTACCATCCTTCTTCTAACAACTGGGATAAAAGAAGGAGAATCTATTGGAATTGGATTCTTATAAACCAAAAGTCCATAGGAAGAAAGAGCACCCAAAGCAATCAATGTTATCAGCAAAATCCAATAACGTTTTTCTTCTTTTTTAGAACGAAAAGCTCTAGCTGACCTATTTTCATTATGAAGGCTAGAATCGATTTCGATATTTTCTTTATTACTATATACTAATGCGTTCATCTTAGCCTCCTTTGTTTCGATAAAATAACAATAAATACGACCGACCCCACTGTTCCAAGTATTAAAGAGACAGGCACTTCAAAAGGCATTATAATTGTTCTAGAAATTATGTCACAAACAGTTATAGTACCCATGCCTAACACACATACCCAAGGTAAATTGCTCCTAAGATCATCTCCTCTATACATTGAAACAATATTTGGTACAATTAAACCTAAAAAAGGTAAGTTCCCAATAACAGCGGCAACAATTCCAACTGCAAAAGAAATAAGACCAGTACCAAAAAGAACGATCTTGCTATAATTTACTCCAAGACTTGTTGCAACATCTTCCCCTAGTCCAGCTAAAGTCAATCTATCAGCATAAATAAAAATAAGAAAAGTAACTATAACAATTAACCATAAATATTCATATTTTCCAATTAGAACCGATGCAAAAGAGCCTACAAACCAAGTTTCAATATTTTGCTTCATTTGAAAAGCCAGTCCAACAAAAGTGGAAATTGCAGAAATGACCGCTCCAAGCATAATCCCAATGATTGGGACAATTAAAGACGAACGAAGTTTAACTCTTCTTAAAAATAAAAAGTAAATCATAGTTCCTATAAAAGAAAAAAGGATTGCACCAGTCATTCTTAGAACTAAAGTTGGTGCAGGAAATAATAAATAAACAAGAATAAGTCCCAAACCTGCCCACTCAATAGTTCCTGTTGTAGTAGGTTCGACTAAACGATTCTGTGTAATAAGTTGCATTACCAGACCTGACATTGACATTGCAGCTCCAGTAAGCATTAGTGCAGCAGTTCTTGGAACACGAGTTATGAAGAACATATTTATGCCATCCTCTTGGCCACGTATATCATAAACTCCAGTAAACAGTGATATAACACCTAAAATAATGACAGCTATAATCGCTAATATAAAAGGCTTTGTCCATATTTTATTGTGATTGTAACATTGGGTCTGAGAATTCTCAGACCCTGTAATTTTTTGTATTGTATTTTTTTGCACTATATTTTACTCCTTTATACTACTTAGCTAAAGCATTTGCAAGTTCTTCAAATAACTCTAGATAAGTTTGTATTGATTCATTTGTGTAAGTATCATTTGGTGCATAAATTATATTTCCTTCAGAAACAGCAGTTGTGTTTTTAAGTGCAGGTGAATTATCTATAACATCCTGAGCAGGAACTGCATCGGTTACAGAAGATACTGCAGCATCACGATCTAGTACGAAAATCCAATCAGGATTACTTTGTGCAATAGCTTCAACAGAAATATCATCACCTTGATGATCTGAAGTAGCACCACCAACTTCTAATGCTGGAATCCATCCAAAAATTTCATACATTGGTCCCCAAACACGTCCAGAATGAGGCGCTGAAAAACCTATGTTCCCACCAGAAACTACAACACCCATAACTGTATCTGTTCCATTATATGCAGACTTAGCATCTTTGATCGCTTGATCAAAATCAGCTACCAATTGTTCAGCCTCTTTATTTTTATCGAAAATTTGTCCCAAAGCGATTGTAGAATTCTTAAGTCCATTTACTAAGTTTTTTCCAGGTGTATCAGTTTCCTTAGAAACATCAAAATTAAGATCAATAACAGCTGCATTTGGTACTAATTTTTTTATTTCCTCATAATATTTAGCAAATCTTTGCCCAATAATTACAAGTTCAGGGTCTACAGCTGCTATAACTTCCAGATTTGGTTCACCATGACTTCCAATATCTTGAACTGACTTATCACTTACATATGGTGAATCCGCAGGCATTACAGGCTTTGGAACAGCCGCTAATTCAATTCCCCAATCAGCTAAAGTTTCAAAAGTTCTATTATCTAGTGCAACTACATTCTTTGGATTTACAGGGACAGTAACAGTTCCATGAACATCAGTGATTTCAACCGTTAAAACTTCAGCAGGCTCATTTTCTGGCTGGTTCGTTTCAGGCTTAACAGCTTCATTACTTGGATTTGAGCAAGCTGTCAACATTAAAGCAAAAGCCATCATAAGCATAGTTAATTTAAAAAATTTAGATTTTTTCATACATATCCTCCTTGTATATAAGCTTGATAGACAAGCAAATTATTGAATTGATAAAATTAATATCTATGTTATATTTTTATGCGTGACTTAAATAATAACCCTATCTATTTCACTACAGTGCACAGTAACAATAACACAAATTTAATGATATTGATTATCAATTTCAACATTTTGATTAATTGTACCAAATCAAGAAAACATTGTCAACTACTTTTACCTTATAGGACAAACATCGTTATTTAATATCACTTATCGGTATACCTGAGCTTATATTCTATGTTCATTTGACATAATTCAATAGAAGCTGATATAATTATTCAACAAACATGAATTTGATAATCATTTTCACTCAATGGAAGTTTATCATTTAATCTTTTGAAAATCTTAACTATATTTAGGTTTTTATAACTATATTTAGGTTTATTTATTTTTATCCTTATTACTGATGAACTAATTCCATGAGAAAATTGCATAACTCAGTATCTAAATATCAGTATAAATATAACTGGAATTTCACTGATGAAGTTTCTTCAAATATTTTATCTGCTCGAAAGGAAGCTTATCTAATGAGCCTACATACATCTCATAGTAAGGAAATCTATAATTTTCATATCAGAAAAGCGATGGATTATACTAAAAATAATTATCATAAAGATTTAAGTTTAGACTATATATCCAGCTATTTAAACCTCAATAAATGCTATTTTTGTGACTTATTTAAAAAAGAAACTGGCAAAACCTATTCAAGGTTCCTAAATGAGGTTAGAATAGAAAAAAGTAAGAGCTTACTCTTAAATACAAATTTATCTGTATTAGAAGTGGCACTATCTGTTGGATATAATAATCAAAATTATTATAACATGTCTTTCAAGAGGTTAACTGGTATTACTCCACTTAAATATAGGAATATGCCCGTTTAATTGTCTATACTTATCCCTCACCTAATCTATATTAGCTGAATAATGTACATATAGGAGGGAGGAAATTTTATGTCCATTCAATCTATATTATCTAAGTTTATTTTATGCAGAAAAGCAAAGTCTCAATGTGATTGTATTGAATTAAAACTTGAAGACTTATATATAAAGATGAATAGAATAACAGACAAGGGAATTCCCCATGAAGTAACAGTAGTAGTTCCACGGGCAGAAATCAGAGAAAAGTATGATGAAAGCCAAAAGTTGATTGAAAAAGAAGTTATATTAAACAGCATTACTATAGTTCATGCCCCTAGGCATCCTCTAGCTGGTCCTCCAGCGCCACCGCCAGAAATACCTGCTAAACTTGTAAAGTCTAAATAGCTACCCTGTGCCCTAGACTAATATTTTTTATATAAAAAAACAATAGATTAGCTATTTCCTTAGCCTATCTATTGTTTATATTTGCAGTGTTTTTTAAACATGCCTTAACATTAATGCTAAACCACATAACTTATATTTGATATTATAATGATAATATAGCAATTGCTCGAACTGGTGATCCATCAGCATTTTCATACTTTAAAGGCAAGCATGAAAAAATAAAGCTTTCTTCCTTATTTATTAGCTCTAGATTTGTCAGATTTTCAATTACAATCATGTTATGTTTAAATAATTTATGATGTATTGGAAAAGTAGTAGTTTTCATATCATCAATAGATATTGCATCAATACCAATACCTTTTAAATTAAAGCTAGTCAACCATTCTGCCGCTTCTTCTGTGAGAAAGGGAAAATCACCAAAATACTTGTCACTATTCCAATATTTACTCCATCCTGTCATTAACAAGACATAATCTAAGTCCTCAAGCTTACTTGCATATTTTAATAGGTATTCTTTAGATATTTCCTTATTATCAATATGTGTAAAATCAATAACCATTGCCTTTCCTATAAAATGATTAATTTCCAGTTGAGCAAGGGAATTTGCTTCCTTTAACATATGACTAGGTGCGTCTATATGGGTACCTGTATGTGAGTACATAGAAAGTTTTGTTTCTGCAAATCCATCCTTTTCAAGTGTATTGGCGGGAAAAAACATAGGTTTCTCTGTTCCTGGAAATACGGGCATACATTCATGCATTTTATGTGTTAAATCAATAATTTTCATGTTATTTACCTTATATAATGTAACTGTTAAAGTTGCATTATCCTTTCTTATATGGTTAGTTATATTGATAGATAAATATAATCGACTTAAATATCTTATATTTCTCTTCTCTCTTAATATCGCAATATCCTGCTAAAAGTTAGAAAATTGACCTAAATAAATATATACTTAATAAATTATAAATTTATTAAGTTTTATGATAATTAACCTCGTGTATTTTCAATATATTAAGTTACATGAAAATTTGAATTGTTAACTAAATAATACCCTATTTCACCATTGTATAATACTATGCTTTTTGCATACCTTTTTAGTCAAAGGATATAATGTTATTTTATACATAAAATGATATTAACAAAATCTTATATTAAAAATATAATTAAATTGAAATAGTTTGTATATACATTGACATTTTATATTTGTTTTAATAAATTTCATAGAAATATTTATGTACTTTTAGTAAAAGTACCCGAAAGGAATGATATTTAACATGTACAGAATAATGATTGTAGAAGATGATATATCTATTTCAGAACTTTTAAAAAAGCATATCGAAAAATATGGTTTTGAATGTTGGATATGCTCAAACTTCGATGATATCACCACGGAATTTATAAAATATGATCCAAATCTTGTTTTACTTGATGTTAACCTTCCTAAGTTTGATGGGTTTTATTGGTGTAGACAAATTAGAAATATATCAAAATGCCCGATTATCTTTATTTCTGCTAGAACTGGAGATTTAGAACAAATATATGCAATGGATAATGGAGCAGATGACTATATTACAAAGCCTTTTTCTTTTGAAATAGTTGTATCGAAAATAAATGCCAATATAAGAAGAGCATATGGAGACTATGCAGAAGTAAAAACAGAAAGAACAAAAGCTTTAGGGGATTTAAAGCTATTTTGTGAGAGCTTTACTTTAGAAAATAAAACTAAAAAAACTACTCTTACAAAAAAAGAAGTAGAACTTTTATCAATTTTAATGGATAATTACCCAAAGGTAATAAGTAGACAAAAGCTACTTACAGCTATTTGGGATGATGAAACCTTTGTGGAAGAAAATACACTGAATGTGAACATAGCAAGAATAAGAAAAAAACTCATAGAAGTAGATACAAATTTTGAAATTGAAGCGGTTAGAGGCGTTGGGTATAAGCTTGTTGAGGTGGTATAAATGAAGCTGTTTATAAAAGATAATTTATGGATTGTTTTTCTGTATTCAACAACATTTTGGGGACTTTCAATTTTGTTAAATACTTTAGGGGAGCTTGAAAATAATTTTGGATACTTTGTTTTTCTAAGCTTTTTTTTGCTTGTTTGTTTTTTAATATATCGATACGCTTCAAATTATAGGCTATATAAAAAATTATCATCAACTCCAGAAACATTAGAAGATATACTGATACATAATTCATTTTCTTCTCTTGAAAATGCTTTTGACATTACTCTATATGAATATTTTAAACTATATAATACGAAATTATCAAACCTAAGTCGTAAGCAAGAGGAGTATAAATTACTTATTAACCAAAGTGTACATCAAATGAAGACTCCTATTTCTGTTATAAATCTTATTGCTCAAAATAATGAAGATAGCAAGGACTTCGAAAGAATCACAGCGGAAACCAAGCGCTTAGACTACACCCTTTGGCAAACCCTTAACTTTCTTTGCTTAGATGATATTAGTAATGATTTGAAAATAGAAAAAATTAATTTAAAAAAACTTGTCAGTGATGTTATAAATGATCTTAAATATTTTTTTATTACAAAATCTATATATCCCAAGCTTTCTATAGATGATAATGTATATGTGTATACAGATGCTAAATGGATGAAATGTGTTATTTATCAAATTGCAAACAATGCGATTAAGTATGGCAGAAAAGATACCTTAGTTTTCTTTGAAATCTATAAAAGAAATGAAAACTTCATTCTTAAAATTACAAACGAAGGTATAGGTATTCAAAGAAGTGATATTAACAGAATTTTTGATTTGTTTTTTACGGGAGATAATGGCCGAGGCTTTGGTGAATCAACTGGTGTTGGTTTGTACATAGTAAAGAAAATAACCGATTTACTATCTCACAAAATTACAGTTGATTCAACCCCAAATGAAAAAACAACATTTTATATTGAATTTTAGACTTTGCTCAACTTCATTTAGAGGTTGAGCTTTTAAATTGGGTGCGTCATGAGTCGATGCAATAGCATCAGACGAATTTTTTCATTACAAAAATGTAATGTTACTGTAAGTTAGGTAAATTGATGTACTTTAGCTTAAATACTATAATGAAAACAACAAATAGGGAAAGGAGATTATAACATGAAAAAAATTTTAACAGTATTTATATTAATAGTGTTTACAATTGCATTTATGGGATGCTCACTGAATTATAATGGCAATAATAATGATGAAACTACAGAATTAAAATCATATCTGAAAAAAACAACCCAAGAATATGCTAAAAAATATTTTAATAAGGAAATAGACCTAAAAGATTTTGATATTTCTATCGCTGAAGAAAGTGCATCTAATCAATTCAATGGACTTATGAGCACAGAAGGCGTTGAGGATATTTATTTAATAGGTAATGTTAAGGGAGAGCCTAAGGATGTATTAGAGTTCATCTTAGTATACAATGTGAGAACTGGAAAAGTAACTAAATTTGGAATGCTGACTGTAAATGATAAAGAAATGATATACGTAGATAACCTAGAATAGGGAGGAAATACTAATGAATGTATTAGAAATAAAAGATCTATCTAAAATTTATATTGGCAAAATTAATTTCACCGCACTTAACAACATTAATTTCAACTTAGAGCAAGGTGAGTTTGTGGCAATTATGGGGCCATCAGGTAGTGGTAAAAGTACATTTTTAAATTGTATATCCACAATTGACACCCCCACAAAAGGAGAAATAAATATAAATGGAAAAGCGCCCCATAAACTAAATGATGATGAACTTGCTAAATTTCGCAGACAGGAGTTGGGATTTGTATTTCAGGATTTTAACTTAGTAAATACACTTACAGTAGAGGAAAACATTATTCTTCCTCTTACATTAGATAGTGTTCCTGAAAAAACCATGAAAGAGCGATTAAATAAGGTGACTGAACTTCTGGGAATTTCAAAGCTATTGAAAAAAAGAACCTTTGAAATTTCAGGAGGACAAGCACAAAGAGTTGCCATTGCAAGAGCTATTATTCACAACCCTTCTATATTACTTGCAGATGAACCTACAGGGAACCTGGATTCTAAAGCAGCAAAGGATGTAATGAAGCTTTTTACAACGATTAACCAAACATTAGGGACATCTATTTTAATGGTTACACATGATGCATATGTTGCAAGCTTCTGTAAACGTGTGGTTTTTATTAAAGACGGAGAATTATATAATGAAATTCACTGTGGTGATAGTCGTGTTGTATTTTATAAGGAAATAATGGACATGTTAAGTTTTCTTGGAGGTGGAGTAGATGACTTTAAATAGGCTTGCTCTCAACAATGTACTAAGAGATAAATGGACATATCTTGCTTACTTTTTAAGTAGTCTGTTTTCTGTTTTTATGTTCTTTTGTTTTGCAGTTTCAATATTTCATCCAGACTTATCTGTAATTCAAAGTGGTTCAACTTTGTTTATGGCACTTATGGCAGGAAGTATCCTTGTATATATTTTCTCGTTTATGTTTATTTCTTATTCTGTCAGTTCATTTATGAAAGCACGAAAAAAAACAATAGGACTATTTATGATAACGGGAGCATCTAAAAAGCAGGTTAACAAAATAGTTTTTACAGAAAATATGTTTATAGGTATTATGGCAATTCTATGTGCAATTATTTTAGGACTTGTTTTTTCTCCTTTAACATTGATGTTATCTAGAACAATAATGAATGTTAGCGGCTTTGAAATGTATTTCCCTGCTAAAGCAATATTGCTTACACTTGGAATGTTTCTGATAATGTTTTTTCTAATTTCTACAATATCACCTCGATTCATTCGAAGAAACAAGGTAATATCTATGATAAAATCAGACAAAACAGATGAAAGCAATCTTAAGTTTTCACCCCTTTTCATGATAATTGGCACTATATTTACACTATTTCTTTTAGTTTCTAGTGTATTTAATAATAAATTGAAAATTATAGAAACACTTTTATCTTCAGATATTGGAGCTCCTGTATTTCTTGTTCTTGTTCTTATATCGCTGTATTTTTTATTTTCTGTAATTTCTAGGGGCATATTAAGTATATTTCAAAAAAGCAAGCTCTACCATAGAAAAACTAATATGATTCTTGGTTCAGATTTTAAGTCAAAGCTTAAAATAAATGTTAATATGATGTTTCTAGTAACTATACTTTTAACTGGAGCATTTTCTGCAATTTCTATGCTTTATACTGCTCAGGCAGATGTGGAACCTAATGTAAAAAAAGCTTATCCTTTTAGTTATATTTATATTTCTGAAGAAAATAATGAAAAGAGAGCACAAAATGTTGAATTGCTTGAGAACACACTAAGCAATCAAATTGGATATGAGAACTATTATTTTAATCTACTAAACAAAGAAAACTCTCGTGCTGCTGTCATTTCGGAAAGCGATTATAATAAAATAGCACATGCAGTAAATGAAATCCCCGTATCCCTTGAAAAAAATCAGATTTACATTATAAGAGGAGTAAAGCAAGCAAATTTTAATATTGAAAATAACTTAACTATAAATGCTATTTTCAAAGACTTAGGAATAAAACCTATGGTCGTAGGCAAAGGTGATAATCCTATAACTCCTGAGGGCTTTTTTAACACTGTATGTGTAATAAATGATAACATATACAAAGATATTGAATACGAAGGCTTTCAAGTAAATAGCATATTTGCTTATAATGTTGCATATTGGAAAGAAGACCTTGAAACAGCTCAAAGTTTAAAAGATGTTGTCACAGACAATGGACAGAATCCCGTTGGCTTTTTCTCTGCAGGAGAACTATACGAAACCGAAAAAATTGTTAAGAATCTGATGCTATATATAGGGTTTGTTATCAGTGTGATTTTTGTATTAGCCGCTTCAAGCATGATCTATTTTAGACTTATTACTGAAAAAGAAAAAGAAACAACAAAATTCAGAAGTATAACTAAAATAGGGCTTTCTCAGAAAGATTTATCTAAAATAATTTTCCAAAATCTTGCCATACTGATGTTTGTTCCCTTTATAGTAGCTTCCGTATTTCTTTTTATAGGTGCAGCTGCACTTAGCAATATAACTGGTGGCTCATATTTTATAGTTGCAATTATTTGCTTTGTAGTATTTCTTTTATTACAAAGCATTGGATATATATTTGTTTCAAGAAATTATAATAAAACAATTATCAAAGGATTAAGATAAAATTTAATTAAACAGAATAAATATTGTACTCTAAAAAAATAGACCTTACTAAAAAACAGTAAGGTCTATTTCTTCTATCTAATATCTTCTTTAGTATAATATGCTATCCCTATCGCACCAGGGCCAACATGTAACCCAATTACTGGTCCTATATCTTGTATCTTAATATCCACATCTACAAATTCTTTTATTTGTTTAACTACATTTTTAGCCTCATCAATACAGTTAATATGATGGACTACAATTTCTCCTAGCCCTAGAGCTTCGATATCTTTCAATACTTGCTTGACTATGGTTAACACAGCTTTTCCTTTTGTTCTAACTTTTTTAAATACTGTAGTCACTCCATTTTCTACAGTTAAAATAGGAATAATTTTTAGGAGATCTCCAATTATAGCATTTGCTTTACCAATTCTTCCACCCTTTTGTAAGTATTCTAGATTAGCTGGTATAAATAAAAATCTGCTTTTTTTAGTATTGTTCTCAGCTGCTTCTTTAACTTGCTCTAAGCTCTTATCTTCTTTAGCCTCCCTTGCTGCTACTATAGTAGCAAACCCTAACTGCATACAATTTGATCTAGAATCTATAATCCCTATATTAGCATTAGGGTAATTTTCTAAAATCATATTCTTCGCCAAGTGGGCAGTTGAGTATGCACCACTCATATCTGATGATAAAAAAATACAAATTAAATCGTCACCTTGTTTTACTACACTCTCCATTTCATTATATAAATCTGCTATAGAAGGCTGTGATGATTTAGGTATTCCTTTCTTATCCATCATCTTATAGAAACTTTCATTGTCTATTTCAGTTTCTTTAAAAGTAATATCTTCAAACTCTACATTCAAAGATACTACCCTTATATCTAAAGCTTCTCTTAAAGATTCCTCAATATAGCTTGTGCTGTCAGTTAAAATCTTAATAGCCATATGTACATTTCACTCCAGTTTACTTGTTTTTAATATTTATATAATTTTAACATAAAAAATCTATAAATGCATACTTTCCTAGATTATAAAAAAACAATAGTATTGTTTATTAGAACAAATCAAATTATATAAATATAAACTGAATTGCAATCATATATATAGCTGTTCCACCTATTATGCTAATTAAATTATTACGTTTCCATATGTGCAAAATTGCTACTGTTATAACTCCAATTGTCTCAGGAATACCAAAGGGAAATGCAGATATATTGACGTTTCTTAAGCAGTAGATTATAAGCATAGCTATAACTGCAGGAGGTAAATAATTACCTATATACTGTACATATTTTGGTGTAGCTTTATCTTTTCCAAATAAAATAAAAGGAGCTACCCTTATAGCAAATGTAACAATTCCAATAACTAATATTGCAATTAAAGTATAATTATTATTAACATTCATTATTTACTACCTCCCCATCATTATCTTCTGAAGTTTTCCTATCTATCTGTTTTTCAAATATCATCAGGGCAACAGTTATTAATACCATAGAAGGTAAAATTAAATTATCAACTCCAAAGATTAAAAGCGATAAAATAGTAGATGCAATACCAATTAGTACTGGAATATGGGTTTTATAAGTAGACCACTGCTCAATAAAAATAACTACGAATAGGGCGGTCATTGCAAAATCAATTCCATTTGTATTAAATGTTATCAATGAACCTGCAATAGAGCCAATAAATGTGCCAATTATCCAATATATTTGATTCAAAAGTGCAATGCAAAAAAGAAATGAATCATTATCAATACCTTCAGGTGCTTTCGAAGAACATAACAGTGAGTAAGTTTCATCACTAAGAGAATAAATCATATATGTTTTTTTCTTTCCCATACCTTTAAACTTATCTATAAATGATAATCCATAGAAAACATGTCTAATATTTACAAATAATGTCACCAATGCTATTTCCATCAAGCCTGCTCCGCTTGTTAATAGGTTAATAGCTATAAACTGCATAGATCCTGCATATACAGCTACACTCATAAGAATTGCCCACATAAAATTATATCCAGACTTTTCAAATAGCAATCCAAAGGCTATTCCTACTGAAAGGTATCCTAGCATAACTGGTATTGTAGCTGGAAATGCTGCTTTAATTGCTTTTTTCATATATGTCCCCCCATATTTGCCCTATTTATTGTACTGTATTATGAAAATATATTATAGCATAATTATATTATAGATAATATCGCTGGAATTAAAAAATACATTATTCTTAAATATGTTCAAAAGAATAATAGATGAACTATATAATCCAGTTCATCTATTATTCTTAGCTATATTACTCCCTAATCGCATGAGTTCTATTAACTTTTCTTTTCAAGTGCTATTAAATAATATTTATCTCCCATTGTCTGCTCTAATTCTTGTATCTGCCTTAATTCTTCCCTATTAACATTAGCTAAAGGTATTTCATTGAGTTTATTCCTATCTTCCATAGCTATTTCTCCTATCGTTTTTTAGTTATTATAGCTAAGAAGATGTGGTTTTATTCTATCTTTCTATTAAATACTTATTATAAGTATTTTATAAATGAAATTTACAACACTTTTCTTAAAAACTCCTTTGTTCTTTGATTTTGAGGGTTGTCAAAAACATCCTTTGGCACACCTTCTTCTACAATGTTTCCACCGTCCATAAACATAAGTCTAGTACCTACTTCTCGAGCAAAACCCATTTCATGGGTAACTACTATCATTGTCATGCCTTCTTTTGCTAGCTTTTTCATTACCTCTAGTACTTCCCCTACCATTTCTGGGTCTAGGGCTGATGTAGGTTCGTCAAATAACATTACATCTGGAGACATTGCTAAGGCTCTAACTATGGCAATTCTTTGCTTTTGTCCTCCAGATAACTGGTTAGGATAAGCCCCCGCCTTATCTTCAAGACCTACTTGCTTAAGTAAGTCCATAGCTATTTTTTCTGCCTCTTCCTTAGAAATCTTCTTAAGCTTAATAGGTGCTAAAGTAATATTTTCTAAAACTGTCATATGTGGAAAAAGGTTAAACTGTTGAAATACCATTCCTATATTTTGTCTTAACAGATCTATATTAGCACCTTTGTCAGTTACCTTCTTTCCCGAAAATATTATTTCTCCAGCTGTAGGCTCCTCAAGTAAATTAAGACATCTTAAGAAAGTGCTTTTTCCAGATCCACTTGGCCCAATAACCACTACAACTTCACCCTTTTTAATCTCAGTGTTTATACCATTTAATACATTAAGTTTGCCAAAGTTTTTTATAAGTCCTTCTACCTTAATCACTTACCTTCATCCTCCTTTCGACGATTCCTAGTAGTTTAGATAGCGTAAATGTTAAAACAAAGTAAATTCCTGCAGCCACTATTAAAGGTTCTAGAGGTATGAAGGTATTTCCCCTTACAGTGTTGGCATTATACATAAGCTCATTTATACCAATAACCGATACTATGGAGGATTCCTTAATAATAACTATAAATTCATTTCCTAAGGCTGGTAAAATATTTTTAAATGCTTGAGGTATAATAATATGTTTCATAGACATGGAGTAAGGCATACCCAAGGAACGGGCTGCCTCCATCTGCCCCTTATCTACCGACTGAATACCAGAACGTATAATTTCTGCAACATAGGCCCCACTATTAATTGATAGAGCTATAATTCCTGCCACAAACTCTTCGCCAGTACTGCCTAAAAAGGCAACAGATGGAAAGTTAATACCTATAGCAGGTAATCCATAATATATTATAAATATCTGAACGAGTAATGGTGTCCCTCTAATAACTTCTACATAGGCAGTTGAAATAAAATTCAGAACCTTATTTTTGGAAATTCTCATTAGGGCTAAAAACACACCAAATACTACGCCTAAGGCCACGGTGAAAAATGCAAGTAATACTGTATTTTTTGCTCCATTAATAAAGAATGTATAATATTTTGGTAAAAAACTAAAATTCATTTTTTAGCCCTTCCTTCCTTTAAGTCGTACTATTACTCTCCATCTACCATTTCTATAGCTTCTAGTACAAATTTATCTACAGATCCATCCTTGATTAAACGATCTAGAGTTTTGTTTATCTCATTAACTAGATCTGTACTTCCCTTCTTAACAGCAACTGCAGAACCACCTTCACCATCGTCAAATGTAACATCCATAAGCATTAAATCCTTGTTTTTATCTACATAAGAGTCTGCTACTGGCTTTTCCATAACTACAGCATCTATTTTATTGTTTTTAACTTCAAGAATTAGATCTGGTATTTTAGCCAATGACTTTAATTGAAGGTCTTTAATTTCAGCTTCTGCAATTTTTTCTTGTATAGCACCCTTTTGTGCTCCTATTTTTTTACCAGTTAAATCATCTACTGTCTTAAGTGTATCTTTGTTTTCTGCTTTAATAACTATGCCATGAACTGCATTATAGTATATTTTAGAAAAGTCTACAGCTTTCACTCTTTCTGGATCTGGAGTCATACCAGCCATTACAAAGTCTACCTTGTCAGCATTTAGTGCTAATAGTAATCCATCGAAATCCATATCCTTTATTTCAAGTTCTACACCTAAATCCTTTGCAATTTCCTTTGCAATTGAAATGTCAAATCCAACTATTTCATCCTTACCATTAACTTCCTTGTGAAACTCGTATGGAGGATAGTCTGCACTTGTGCCAACAACTATCTTACCTGCTTTTTTAATTTGATCTAACTTAGAAAGAGACTCCTCTGCATTATTATTACTAGCAGTAGCATTACCACATGCAGTAAATAAAATAGCTACTCCTATTATAAGTGATATAATAGCTGATTTAGAAAACTTTTTCATTTTAATTCCCCCTCGGTTTATTAATAATTATACATATTTATGTATATGTATCCTATTGGAATATTATACAATCATATAAATAAATATGCAACAACTTTTTTAAAAACTTTAAAAAGGTATTTTCTTTTTTATGTAGAATAATTTATACCAGTTAGGCCTGTCCTTAAAGTTTCGAGGAGGTTTTTTATTTATGAAAAAACTAAAGCATTTTCAAAATAGAACAAAGTCAAATCTTACTTTTATGATTCTCCCTAATTCTTCAGAAAAAATTATAAAGTTTTCTCTACCTAAGTTGCTTTCAAAGGTAATAATTCTATCTTTATTTTTTGTAATCTTAAGCTCTATTATATTTTCTAGTGGCTACTTTGGCATAAGGCATAAACTAATTGCTGCAAACAACCAAATTGCTGAGCTGAAATTAGAAAATGAAAGTCAAAAATATGAAATAGCTGAATTAAAAAATTACTCTATAAAAGTAGATGAAAAATTAGCAGATTTAAATAAAATTCAAAATCAAGTATTAAACATGGTAGGTTTAGATACTAGTAATGAAGATACTAGTTTACCAGAAACAACAGATATTTTATTCTCTTACTCTTATTCACCAAATATAGTCTCTCGATCTGCACAAAGCAATATTTTTTCTTCTCAAGGATATGAGGAAGAAATAAACCTCCTAACAGAGTTAATAGATCGTGAGAAAGAAAATATGGAAAAACTTATTTTAAATGTTGAACAACAACTAGAATATCTGGATGCACTCCCCAATCTAATGCCTAATCCTGGTAGGATATCTTCACCCTTTGGATATCGTATTTCACCTACAGGAAGAAACAGAGAATTTCATAATGGAATAGATATTTCAAATAAACTAGGAACAGACATCATAGCTGCTGGAAGTGGAATTGTCACATATTCTGGATATAATGGCGGATATGGGAAAGTAGTAATGATTTCCCATGGCTATGGATATACCTCAATATATGCTCATAATCAAGAAATTCTTGTTTCCGTAGGTGACCAGATAGAAAAAGGACAAGTTATTGCTAAAGTAGGGAGTACTGGGAGAAGTACAGGTCCACACGTTCATTTTGAAGTACGACTTAATAATGAGCCTATAAATCCATTAGACCTGATAGAAAACTAGATTTTATCGTTAATTTTAACGAATTAAAAGATCTTCAATCTTTAATTAAATACACTTTATAGGGGGATAATAATTATGTTCAGTAAAAAACAGACAACAGATTTCTCAAAATTTGATACACTTATAGGTAAAAATACAGCCTTTGAAGGAACATTAACTGCTGAAGGAACTATTAGAATTGATGGTAATGTTAAAGGCGATGTAAAAGTAGAAGGTGATATTTACATAGGTGAAAGTAGTCAAGTTATTGGAAATATTATGGGGTCAAATATAATAGTAGGTGGCAATGTGGACGGTAACATAATGGCCAATGAACAACTTAGGCTAACCTCTACTGGAAAAGTAATTGGTGATATTTCTGTTAAATCTCTAATAATCGATGAAAATGGAGTTTTTGAAGGTAGTTCTAAAATGACAGCAAATGAAATAAATTCTAAATACAAGTCAAAAAAATCTGAATCAAGTAGTGTAGAAAATTAATTGATTTTCTACACTACTTAATTTTAGATATAAGTACTATGAATTTTTAATCCGATTCTATTTAAAAGCAATCGGTCAGTAGATAGCTAGAGTTTTTTATTTGTAATTTTTAATCAGCACAACAAGTTAATTTATAATGGTTCTATTTTTATGTTCTGTTTATATTCAATCGGACTGACTCCTACTTCCTTCTTAAATACTCTACTAAAATAATGCTGGCTACTATATCCGACCAATTGTGCTACTTCATGGATTTTTATGCCTATATTTTCTTCACGAAGCATCTTTTTAGCATTTTCTATTCTTATTTCTGTTAAGTATTCTATAAAAGTCTTACCCAGTTCATGTTTCATTAACTTACCTAAATAGGAGGGGCTAATATCAAATTTATCAGCTACTTCATGTAAGGATAAATCTTCCTGCATATAGTGACTATCCATATAGTTTTTAAGCAGAACCACTATCGGACTATATTCCTCTTCATTATTATTTATTACATCTATATTTTCCATATTTTTAGGCTGATTTTGTAGATGTACTATTCCCTTAATTATAATATTCTTCAGCTCTTCAGAGTTTATAGGTTTTAATAAATAATCAAATACCTGTAATTTAATAGCTCTCTGAGCATAACGAAATTCATCATATCCTGTAATTATAATTACAATAGAATATGGCAAAAAATCATGAACTTTTTCAATAAAACCTAGACCATCTAAAAAAGGCATATTAATATCGACTAAAAGAATATGGGGTCTATGTTCCTTTGCTAAATCTAGGGCCATTTCTCCTTCTTCTGCTTCTGCCACTATTTCTAGTTCCAAATTAAAAGACTCTATTATTCTTTTTAGACCCTTTCTAATTTTGGGTTCATCATCTGCAATAAGCACTTTCCACATAGGACCTCACCTTTCCTTCGATGTATTTTAAACAGTTCTAATGCCTGTAAAGCCTTCACTCTATAAGCTTTCTATTATCTATAATAAGCGGATGTCTAAGTATAACTTCTGTGCCTTTTCCATATTCACTTTTAATCCTAATACCATATTTATTTCCAAACATAAGCTTAATTCTTTCGTTTACATTAAACATACCATAACCTACACCTTCACCCTTGCTTCTACCTTCTAATACATCTATAATTTGTGATAACTTTTCTTTCTCCATTCCAATACCATCATCTGCTACTTTTAACTCCACTTCTTTACCTATTATTTTTCCTTCTATTAATACTTTTCCTGTACCCTTCTTTCCTTTAATACCATGGTATATAGCATTTTCCACCAATGGCTGTATAATTAACTTTAAAACCTTACATTCCTTTAGTTTTTCATCCCAATACATTTCATATTCTAATTTATCTTCATAACGAACCTTTTGAACAAATAAGTAGCTTTCAATATGCTTAATCTCCTCTAAATATGGAATTATTTCTTCTCCCCTGCTTATAGATATTCTAAATAGATTGGTAAGTGCATCTACCATATCTACAATATCATAAGCCTGATGTTCTAACGCCATCCAATGGATTGTATCTAAAGTATTATATAAAAAATGTGGTTGAATCTGAGCCTGTAGCGCCCTCAGTTCTGCTTCTCTCTTATCTTTTTGTTCTATATAAACAGTGTTAATTAAATTCTTAATCTGTCTTACCATCTTGTTAAAACTTTTCCCCAGTTGCCCAATTTCATCCTCTCCAGGATGAGAATAAACAATATCTAAATTTCCTTTCTCCACATCCTTCATTAAACCCTGTAATTCCTTAACTGGCTTAACTATAGACGATGATAAAAATAGAGAAATTAATATTAAACTAGTAATAATAAAGAATCCAAAAACTAGAATCATTTGAAGGAGTCTGTCCGTATCTTGAGTCATCTCCTTCTCAAGAAAATTAATACCTAAGGACCATCCTTCCGCATAGGGAATAGGTGCATATAGAACTATAATATTGTTTCCCATAAAATCCTGTATTCTATCAATACCTTCTATCCCCTCCACTGTTTTGCCACCTATATGTTTCGCTCCTATATAGCCATAGGTTTCACTTTCAAAGATGTTAAAGGATTTATTTATATAGCCTTCTTCCATAGTAAATACTTGTCCATTTCTATCACATATCCAAGCTAATCCATTATACATCTTAACCTCTGATGCAATAGCCGATAGCTTAGATATATATATTGCCCCATTAATATAGCCCACTGGCTTTCCAGCATCATCTCTTATGGTATGGATAATAACAACTATAGGCTCTTCATTAGAACGGGAAATAATTGGATCACTAATTACATAATCCAAATCCTCTGTCTTTATTTTTTCAAAATAGGATCTGTTAGTTACATCAATATAGGTATCGTTGGTTACCCAGGCATGTCCCTCTGGAGTGATAATAGCAAAGGATTCAAATTCCGCCCTATGACTTTCATCCATTTTTCTCATATATGGCTTTATTCTATCCATATCCATAGAAATTAGGGTTTCGTTTTCAGTAAACACCTTCAATTCTGCAATCCGCTGGTTAATCCAAGCTCCTACTTCTCCAGACTTTGCAGTAATAATTTGCTGACTTAAATCTATTGTCAATGGTATATTAGTATTTTTGATTTGATTTCTAACCAATACTACTAATAAAAGAATCATTATTGTAGTAACTGTAGCAAAATACAAAAGTATTTTTGTTCTTAAGGTTTTCATAAACTACACCATAGCCTTTCGATTCTATAATCAACAACTATATTTACCTATTAAAGTATACCCTTATATTGCATATTACAAAAGGTATATGAAGAAAAATCCCTATAAAATTAAAAACTTATAGGGATTTTTCTTTATTATTTATTTTACTTACTTAAGCACACTTTCAGCTGCTATTCTACCAAATACAACAATATCTGTAATTGCGTTTCCACCTAATCTATTTGTTCCATGAATTCCTCCAGTTACTTCTCCAGCAGCAAATAAGCCAGGAATAGGATTACCTTCATTATTTATTACTCTAGCTTCTGTATCGATTTTAAGACCACCCATTGTATGGTGTACAGAAGGAACTACTTTCTGAATATAGTAAGGAGCTTCTGTTAATCCTATAATTTCACCTCTACGATTAAAATCTTCATCTTTTCCATTAGTAGCATATTCGTTATATTTCGCTATAGTTTCTTTTAATTGATCAACATTAATATCGAAAAACTTTGCTGCTTCTTCAATTGTATCTGCCTTAATAAGAGTACCTTGTTTCACTAACTGATCAAATTCCTTCATATAATTATCCATATGACTTTTGTTTTTAACAGTTGTATCCCATATTAAATAACCCATTCCATCAGTTTGAGACAAAATAGCCTTGGAAATAACATCACGTCTGTCTAATTCTTCAACAAATCTATTACCTTCTTTATTAACCAATACAGCTCCATCAAATCTAGTATCAGCTACATAAGATAAAACACCTGTTACTGGACTACAAGTTGGATAGGTTTGAATATTTTCCATTCCTATTAAAGCAGCGCCTAATTCTTCTGCCATAACAATTCCATCTCCAGTAGAACCTGGTTGATCTGTGCTCATATATCTTTCATCGTACTCAGGATTATATTTCTTTCTCATTTCTAAGCTAGAACCAAATCCACCTGTTGCTACTATAACACCTTTGTTTGCTTTAAATATAATTTCGTTACCGTCTTTATCTACGGCTCTTACTCCATTAACTTTTCCACTTTCATCTGTAAGGATTTCCTCAGCTTTTGTTTGTTTTCTTACAGGTATATCCATTTCTTCTACTTTAGTTCCTAGCTTACTGATAAGTTCGTCACCAGAACCACCTTCAGGATAAGCTGCTCTTGGAACAGAATGTCCACCAAATTGCATTAAATAGTCTTCTTTAAATGAAACATTAACTTCGTCCCTTAACCATTCTATGGCACTACGAGCATTGTTAGCCAAAACAGTTACTAATTTTTCATCAGCTTGATTGTCTCCGCCCTTTAATGTATCTTCTTTATATTGTTCTATACTATCCTCAATACCTAATTTTTCTTGAATCCATGTTTCAGGAGCATTTAACTCCCCACCAGATATTAATGTATTACCACCTATAAATGCCATCTTTTCTAATACAACTACACTAGCTCCTGCACCCTTTACTTCTATTGCAGCAGAAAGTCCTGCTCCTCCACCACCAATTACAACTACATCATAAACTTCTTCTTTAACCTGTCCATCTTTATTTGGTGTATCTGCGTCTGCATTTTCACCATTTTTTTGACCACATCCAACAGCTGATAAAGATAAGACAATAGCTAATAAAATGATACTGATCCTTTTAAAGCTTTTCATAAAGTGCCTCCTCTATAAAATGTTATTTTTTTATCAATTTCTATTATTTATTATAAGGCAACTTTTATATATTGTATTTGTAATTTATCGTAGTTTTTTGTACTTTTCCATACAGTTTATATTTAAAAATATACAATAAAACCACCCTAAGGGTGGTTTCTAAAAGTCTACAATTGTTGTGCTACAGCTTCTAACTGTTTTTCATGTAGATGATATGAATTTCTTCTAAGAAATAAAATAAACCAGCTTGTTAATATAACTCCTTTAAATATACTACTTATACTTATGCTCCACCATATCCCATTTAATCCTAATAGATGGGGGGCAGATAGAATCATGGCACCTGGAATACGTAGAGCGTTAAATACAATACCTATAATAGAAGGCGGTACTGTTTTTCCCAAGCCATTAAAGGCTCCAGCTGTAGTAATTTCAATGCACATAAATAACTGGGATAATCCTAATATTTTTAAATATGCAATACCGTGTGCAACTGCTTCTTCTTCATTTAAGAACACAGAGAAAACGGGTCCTGCTCCAAATGTCAACAAAAGTGTTGCTCCCACTCCAATAATGCTTACTAGTCCAATTGCAACAAAGTATCCTTTATATATACGATCCCATTTTTTAGCTCCATAGTTTTGCCCAACAAAAGTGCTTAGGGCTGTAGAGAAGCCTCCTGCCGTCATCCAAGAAATAGCCTCTATTTGAGATCCAATTTTTTGTACCGCAATAGGAGTGTGTCCCCAAGGCGCAATTATTTTGGCAATAAACATTCCAATAATGGAGAACAATGCATTTTGTAAAGCAACAGGTAGGCTCAATCTTATAATATGCTTCATATGATCCATGTCTGGAGCTTTTAAAAGTCCAATATTATTAAAAAGCTCTCCCTTTGCAAAAACAATTCTAAATATAAATACCAAGCTTACAATAGCTTGTGCTATTACTGTCGCTATAGCAGCTCCCTTTACTCCCATTGCAGGGATAGGGCCTATTCCGTGTATAAATAGTGGATCTAATACAATATTTGCAATCAATCCAATCATATTTATATAAAATGGTGTCTTGCTATCTCCATATCCATTTAAAATACCTGTAAATACTGGATTTATAAAATAAAATACTAATCCTAGGGAAACAATAACAAGATAAGAGGTAGCCATTTCAATTACCTCTGTATCCCCTAAATTAAAAAACCCTATAAGAGAATGTCTAAAAGTAATAAGCGCAATGCTATAAATAATCGCTAAAAATACATTTAGTTGGATTGTATGTCTAATGTATCTTCTTGCCTCTTTAACATCATCCCTACCTATAGATTGAGCAACCCCTACTTCTGCTCCAACTTTAGATAGTATGATAAACGCCATAGCAAGCCATGTAAAGAAACCACCTGTACCTACGGCCGCAGCGGCTTTAGTACCTACCCTTCCTATCCAAAACATATCCGTAATAGTATATGCAGTTTGTAGAAAAGATGTTCCCATAATAGGAAGTGCTAGTTTAATTAGCACTTTTGATATACTTCCCTGCGTTAGTTGATTTTCTTTAACCAAAGCCACTACCTCCTTTAATTTATAAATTTTATTTCCAAACTCAAAATATTATATCAAATCTTTAAAAAGCTCTTCAAGCACTTTATGTAATTAATTTATTAACTTTAAATAATAAGTACTACAATGCTGTTATATACCTTGACACTCTTATATACTTTCTATTATGATTTAAATTGTCGTGTATATTATTAGTTCACCACTAACTAGAAAGGAGACTTTACATATGGGCAGTTATACACCTTCAGGAGTTTGTTCAAAAAAAATAAACTTCGATGTAAAACAAGACAAATTACACAATGTATCCTTTGAATCTGGATGTCCTGGTAACCTTTTCGGGATCAGTCAGTTAGTAGAAGGTATGGATATTTATGAGGCTATTAAAAGACTACAGGGTATTAAATGCGGAGGAAAGAGTACCTCCTGTCCAGATCAGTTGTCTAAAGCCTTAGTTGCATATATTGAAGAAAACAATAATTAATAATATTCCTTTGTAAAGAGTATTAGGCAATAAAGAAAGGCCATTTCTATTAAATCCTAATGGCCTCTCTCTATAAAAATAATACTTACTCCTTATATTCTAAAGATATAAGTTTTTTTAGTTTAATTAAAGCTTAAAAGAACTTTTTAAAGAAACTATTCTATTGAATACTAAATTATCATTACTATTATGCTTTGGATCTACGTTAAAGTATCCATGTCTAAAGAATTGGAACTTATAGTGTTCCTTTACATCCTTCATATTATCCTCTACAAAACCATGTAATACCTCTAGCGAGTTTGGATTAATTTGTTCTAAAAAATGTTTATCGTCTTCCCCATCTTCATCTAATATTAGTGGCTCATATAGTCTGAACTCTGCAGGTGTAGAATTACTAGCATCTACCCAATGAATAGTACCCTTTACCTTTCTTCCTGTAAAGCCAGTTCCACTCTTTGTTTCTGGATCATAAGTACAATGAAGTTCCACAATATTTCCATCTGCATCCTTTATTACATCGTTACATTTAATAAAGTAAGCGTGCTTTAAACGAACCTCATTACCAGGGAATAGTCTAAAATATTTTGCAGGTGGATTTTCCATGAAATCCTCTTGCTCTATATATATTTCACGAGAGAATGGAATTTTACGTACTCCCATTGATGGATCATCTGGATTATTTTCTGCATCCAGCATTTCCACTTGTCCCTCTGGATAGTTAGTAATAACTACTTTAAGTGGTCTTAAAACTGCCATAGTTCTAGGAGCAATTTCATTTAAATCTTGACGGATAAAATGCTCTAGCATTTGCTCATCTACAATACTTTGGTTTTTAGATACTCCAATTTCTCTACAGAAATTACGAATAGCCTTAGGAGTATATCCTTTTCTCCTTAATCCGGAAATAGTTGGCATACGTGGGTCATCCCAACCGTCTACCACTCCTTCATCCACTAATTGTTTTAATTTTCGCTTGCTCATAACAGTATTAGTCATATTTAGTCTAGCAAACTCTATTTGTTGAGGCTGAGACTCCATTTCACACTCTCTAACAGCCCAATCATATAAAGGTCTATGGTCTTCAAATTCCATTGTACATATAGAGTGGGTTATACCCTCTATAGCATCCTCTAATGGATGTGCAAAGTCGTACATAGGATAAATACACCATTTATCTCCTGTATTGTGGTGACTTGCATGAACTATACGGTAAATAACAGGATCCCTCATATTCATATTTGGAGAGCTCATATCTATCTTTGCTCTTAAAACCTTTTCACCATCTTTAAATTCACCTTTTCTCATTCTATCAAAAAGATCAAGGTTTTCTTCAATACTTCTATTTCTGTACGGACTTTCTTTTCCTGGCTGAGTCAAAGTTCCTCTATGCTCACGAATTTCTTCTGCTGATAAATCATCAACATAAGCTAATCCCTTTTTAATTAATAGTACAGCCCGATTATACATTTCTTCAAAATAGTCGGATGCAAAGAATAACTCCTCCCAATCGAATCCTAACCATTTTACATCTTCCTTAATGGACTCTACATATTCCGTATCTTCTTTAGTTGGGTTTGTATCATCAAAACGCAAGTGGGTTTTTCCATTAAAATCGTCAGCCAACTCAAAGTTTAATACTATAGATTTTGCATGTCCTATATGTAAATAACCGTTTGGTTCTGGTGGAAAACGTGTAATAATTTCTTTATGTTTGCCTGATTCTAAATCTTGTATAACAATATTCCTAATAAAGTTTGAAGTAGTAGGCTTATTTTCCATTTTAATCTCCTTTCAGCATGCTTTCTATCTGCATTAGTATATTTAAATAAATATACCATAAAACTAATTATTTTTCCATGTGTAACGTGCAAAATATCATTATTTATATGTATTATACTAGCTTATCCTACAGTTAACAATTCTAAAACTTTATCTAAACTGAGTTTTAAATTATCTAAACATAGTGTTCAAAACAATTAACACTATTTCAATCACTTGAAACTAAGATAAATTATTAATCTATTACATATTAATAATTTGTTTTTATATTATCTTAAGATATTATGTTTATAAAATATAAAAATATTCTGCGACCTTTTTGTATATTAATCATCTAATAGATAAAAGGAGGTGAAAATCTATGGAAGATTGCGAAGAGAGCCTAGTTAGAAGACTTAAAGCAGGAGATGTTGAAGCCTATCATCAATTGATAGAATACTATGGAGAAAAACTCCTCCGTTTAGCTTATATAATTATAGGAGATTATCAATTAGCTGAAGATACTCTACAAGAAAGCTATATTAATATTTATAGAAACATCCATAGATTTAGTGGAAAAAGCACCTTACTTACTTGGGTTACAAGAATCACTATAAATAATGCTAAACAGGCTTTAAGGAAAAAAAGAAGAAAAGCTTGGATTGCTTTCCATGATGGTGTAAAAGAAAGTAGTGAAACCCCCTCAATTACATATGAAATTATAAAAAAAGAAGAAATAGCAAAAATAAGAGAGATTTTAATGGATCTTCCCTTAAAGTATAGAGAAACCTTATATCTTTACTATTATGAAGAAATGAAAATTAAAGAAATAGCAACAATTTTAGATATAGGCGAGTCAGGTGTAAAAAGTCGATTGCAAAGAGGTAGAAATATGCTTGGAGAGCGTTTAAGAAAGGAGTTGGATTAATTGAAAAAAGAAAATTTATTAAAAGATATTAAAGGAACTATAACTGATAGAGATATAAAAAATTTATTTCATCAAAGCCTTCAAGATGTAAGTCTAACAGAAAATAGTAAAAATAAACTATATAATATCCCTATTAATACTAAAAAACAATCATTCCTACAAAACTTTCTAGAAAAAGAACTAATCATTCCTCTTCCATCCCTAGCTATCTTTACTTCTTTAGCTGTTGTGTTAGTAGGCATGTATATAGGTAACCTTATATTAATAAAAGATATTTCTGAGCCAAGGTATGAAATTATTAATATACAAACCATGGAGTATAACCCATATGTTAGTCAAGGAAAAGGACGGTGAAAATAATTATGAAAAAAGTAATTAGATTAAAAGTAAAACACATTGTTTTAATTTCATCTATAACATTTTTCGCAGCTATGATTATATATTCTTTAATTCCATCTATTATGCTTAAAATTGGAGATAGATTTAATTATAATGGTGATTTGCTAACAGCTAAAAGTTATTACGACAAAATTGATAAACATTTCCCAACATCTGCTGCAGCAGAAAATGCCCTTGAAAAGGCAGGATACATTTCAGCTACTAATGGCAAAATAATAATCTCTGGTTCAGGCTTTGGAAGTGCCCAGCATTCTAGTGCCTATCTTTTTCCCGATACTAGGGCCTATTATGAAGAAATGAGCAATAGATTTTCCGGCTTTCCAGCACAAAGAATTAGATACGACCTGCTTTCCAATGATGTAAGGATAAAAATTGATGATGGAGATATTAAAGAAGCAATAGACATGATAAAAAGTTTCTATACCAAAGTTAATAATGAAGAACGAAAATACATTGATCTTTTCACAATAAAAGGTATTATAAAAGCATTTGAAGTAAAGGGTTACTATAATGAAGCAGAGGAACTTACTAGTTGGATAATAGAATACGACAACGAATGGGAAAAAGCTGAATTTGAGAACCTGCTTGAGGAATTAAAAAAATCTAAAGATGCACATGGTAAGGTAACAGGTAAAGTAACATTGCAAAATCAGCCTTTTAGGGATTTGCCTATTTTTTTACAATTTCAAGATACTAAAGATGGTACTATGCATGGATTTACAAATGAAGCTTTTTGGACAAAAACAGATAAAGACGGAAATTTCGAATTTTCTAATGTACCAGAAGGTAGATATGCTATTGGGGTTGTAACAGATTTAAAGCAGATAGAAGATAAGATTTTAAAAGGTAATCCTTTTAAAGATCATAGTTTTAATGTAGTAGATGGTCAAAACTATGACTTTGAAATTGACTTTGTAGATAAAATGAAGGTAATTGCTCCCGCTAACGGAGAAGAAATAAAGGATGATACTATTAAATTTCTATGGGAACCATTAGATGGTGCAGCATACTATTCCATTACATTTGGGATATCCTTTAATGGGGCAACAGGTTATAGAGATTTGGGTCAAAAATACTATACTACAGAAGCTCTAGTTAAAAAAGAAGATATATTATATATGGATAGCTTTTTAAGCTTTGACGAAAAGGGACCCATTCCAGAGCCCTTCCTTGCTTATGCTAATCCAAAAGTCCAGCTGTTTTGGGGAGTTAATGCCTACGACGAAAATGATAATATGTTATCTAGCTCTAATGGTTATGTTAAAGGAAATGATACAGACTTCTCCTTGGGACAAATAGAAGTAACGGAAGGTGATAAAAAACTTTTGAAAAGGGACTATAAAGGCGCTATAGAAAGCTATGAAAAAGCTTTAGAAAAAAATCCAGAGGATATACATTCTCTCCTTATGCTAGCTAGGTTATATGATTTTGATGAAGAACTTTCAACCTATCCCTATACAAATAAAGAAAAATCTAAATCATATTATAAAAAGTTATATGAGATGACAAATAATAAAATATTTTTAGAAAGGTTTTAAAGCTCTTGGCATGCCAAGGGCTTTTTTATATCTTAACTGTTGCTTTAATCTATATATTCTTCCTCCATTGTATCCCACCTATGCTATTACAATAAATTATATACTTAATAGATTAATCAGTGATTCAGATAAAAAATATTGTTTAGAATTATCATATCAATTATTTCTATCACCTTTTGTTTCTGAGAAAAAATTTTCTACCTTTTCCAGCTTAATTTCCTCTGTAACATTCAGCTCGTAAAGCTTTTCTTCTATATTACCGTTTGGCAGTATATACACTTCATTTTCTTCTGTATCTATAATTCCAACTTCTGCTGGTAGTCCGTCGATCGAAACACGCTTATATATTACAAATCTATCATTCCATCCTATCTCTCGTATATCAGCTCTTATAATAATATCTCCACCTGTTGCTTCAGGATTAGAAATCTTTACGATAACTCGGTTACTAGCGCTTATCTTATGTACAGCATACAAATTTGGTAGTTCAATAACACCAAAGTTAAGAGGTTCTAGTTCATCTACTAAGTAATCGATAGTACATCTTATTAGTACATTTGAAAGACTTATTATCAAGATTATAATAATTATTATCTTTAAGATATTGAATAATTTTTTATTATTCTTGAAATTCATTTTTTCACTCCTTATTAAGATATGAGTATAGTTATAATTGTACTCATATCTTGTCATTCTCAATTTTAATAATATGGTAAAAATACAATTTAGAGTGACTTTTAATCATACTTAGTGTTTGTCATTGCTAAAATTCCTTGGTTTAAGAGTCATTTTACTGGTTTTCTTTCCTTTTTAAGAATAGATAATGAAATACTCATGTTTGCTACATATACAGGCGCAAAAATTAAAAAATTAGAATATAAAAATAATATATTAGATGTTTCCATATCTAGCCCTAAATACATATTAGAAATGAAAGCTACATTTTCTAAGTTATAGCGTTGTTTTAATACTGCGAATAATCTTTCAATTGTAATTCGGCTTTTTTAATTGGTAATTTTAGTTATTCAACAACCTAATAATAGATAAAAGCGACTCTGAATAATATTCAAATGTCGCTTCATATTTTCCACATTAAACTAATTCTTAAATAAATATGTTTCTTACTGATTGGCTACATTATCCTCTGATACATTGCAGTGTTCTATACAGGTACTTTTCTTATTTACTTTACTGCTTTCTCTGCATAGAGCACAGAGAGTATCCACACTGATAATATGTTCAATAGCACAGGCATCTTCCATTGCAATCTTTTCATCTACTTTCAAAGTATCTGTTAAAAATTTATGAATAATTGCAAACTTATCCATCATTTGGATAGCTTGTTTTTCTCCTTCTGATGTAAGAAAAACCTGACGTTTTTTATCCTTACGCAGTAATCCTTCCTTTTCAAGCTTTGTCATAGCCAGACTTACACTTGCTTTAGAAAAACCCATTTTTTGAGCAATATCACACACACGAACTCCTTCACCATTAGATGAAAGCTCATATACAACTTTAATATAATGAGATTGAGATTTTGAAAGATTCATTTTATTTCCTCCTCATACTTTGCCAACCGCATAGCACTAGAACTTATTAGTTTATATTCAGGTCTGTCATATTTGTTATTTTAATATTGAATCAATATTTTTATATATAAATTTATTGAGTTTTAATAGTTCTATAATTTAATTCCCTTAATTTGTTTCATTATACCATATTCAAATTATTTCGTACACTTTAATAGGGAAACACAAGTATGCTTCATAAATTTCGGTGTTTATTTTCAATACATAGGAAATTTAGAAGTGCACCATTAATTTTGCACAAAATTTTTTATTCCATTTATATAAAAAAGAGACTAGTATAAACTAATCTCTTCGGATTATAGATGAACTATTTAAAGCTATTTGCAGACTCTAAAAGCGAATTTACAATAAAATCTAATTGAGCATTCATTGACATAATATCAGAAAACCAGAACATCCCAGTTTGCGTCTCTATAAGCCTACCTTTTTGTACAGCTTCAAGACTATTAAAAACAGCGTTATCTTGAAGCTCAGCAATATTCTTGTTAGAGAAAATATAATCAGCTGAATATTCGTTTAACATCTCATAGGATATATTTATAGAGAATACTTCTTTGTCAATAACTTCCTTCTGGATTCTTTCAGGTGCTGGAAACCCTAGATGATTATAAATAAGATCCCCGCCCCGGCCTTCTCCAAAAGCTTTCAATACACCTTTTTGCTGATTTTCGAGAAGTATAACAGTTTTTTCAGTTAAATTAGCATCTTTTAAAAGCTTTTTCGATTCTTCTACTTTATTTTCAAAATCTTTAATAAGCTGCTCTGCTTTATCTGGCACACCAAAAACTTCACCAAAAAATCTTAATCTATCTCTATAGTCCATCCCGTGAAAATTTCCTGCAAGCGTAGGTGCTATTTTTGAAAGAGTACCATGGGCATCAGGATTACTCCAGATAATTAGGTCTGGGTCTAATGCCATAATCTCCTCTTCATTTACATCATATGCATCTATTACGGTTACATTTTCCATTTTCTCTAAAAATACTGCATCATCATTAAATGATGTTCCTACTGGTGTTATACCTAAAGCCAGTAAATCTCCCTGCACAAAAGCTACTACAACTCTTTTAGGGTTAGCCGGTATCTCTACATCGCCATATGCCATATGTACTATCTTAGTTTCTTCTTTAGAATCTTTTTCCTGCTGTACTGTCATTGTTTGCTCTTGATCCTGAATGGATATTCCTTTTGGAGTAGAATTGCATGCTGACAAAAGAAGCATCATAGTGAGTACCATCGCAATGATGGATCTCCCTTTTATTTGTTTAAACATTGAAAAATCCCCTTCCTCTTTATGTTTGCCTATGCTAACTAAGCTTTCTCTATTATAGGAAAGAGTATCTTCTTTTTCAATGGATATATCGAATACATTTGATGTATATTTCGCTCTATAAGCAATAGGTGATATTCCTTCATGCTTTTTAAACAACTTACTCATTTGATACTCATCATAGAATCCAGTATTTTTTGCGATCTCCTTAATTTTAAAATTAGATCGAGAAATATATTCTTTTACCATTTTAATTCTAAGGCTAATCATATACTCTTGTGGACTTAATCCATATCTATCTTTAAAAGTAGTTCTTAAGTGCCCCGAACTAACGCCTAAAATATTAGCAATTTCTTGCATGGATATCTGTTGATTATAATTCTTTTCTATATATACCTTTGCCATTTCAACAATATCTTGCTGAAAAATATAAACATCATCTTTTTCTAATTCTTTGTAAATTTCATATATAAACTGATAAAATGATGCCTTCTCAAAAAACAAGTCCAAAGGCTCTGGATTTTTCCAGCTTTCATACATTTTTTTCAATTGCTCAGAAAAAAATATTGGATTACTTGGAGAAAAGCCATATTGTTGTTTAAATGGATCGTTCTTTTCCATAAGCTTAATAAATTCCCTTTTGTAAAATGGTGGCTCACCTGCTCTATATAGTATTATGTAATATTCCAACCATTTACACATAGGCTTTATTGAAAGCGCTGTCCCTTTTCCTCCATGGAAAATACCAAAGCGTTCCACTATGTAAGATTTATTATCAAGAATTACCTCCGTCTTGCCACCGCTGGTATATAGAAACATACTTGTAGGCATGCGATAATCCCTAAGAGTTTCTTCTGAGTCAATGAGTTTATAGCGTATATCAACTAAATCAATAGCTGAATATCTCCAAATTCTTATTGCATCTAAAAGTCCTTCTTTATCAAAAATTACTTTCTCATGTTCATTATTTCTCATAATAATATCTCCTAATAACAGAATAAGTTAGTTATACCTAACTTATTCTATCATATCTAAATTAAAATTTGCATACTTTAAGAAACAAAATAAAAATAAGAGGTTCTTTAAAGAGCAATAGTCTTTAAAGAACCTCTTATTTTATATAATTAATTCTTAACAATTGAATATTGATATATTTTAATCTTATTTAAAAACTTTCTACTAAGAAATATAAATTAATTGTTTCCTGTAATCGATAGTAAATTATCTACTATAAAATCTAATTGTCTGCTCTGAGAGTATACATCATTATAATAGAAAAAAGCAAAATCTAAGGCAATCACTCTGCCTTCAGCATAGGCCGGTATAGAATTCCATATAGTAGGTTGTTCAAATAGCTTTGAATCCCAATCAAAAACGATATAATCACCTACATATTGAGGTAAAACCTCTAAGGACAGATCTCTGTGCTGGGCGCCCCCTATAATTTCACTTTGAATAACATCTGGAGCCCTAAAACCAAGATCGTTATATATAATATCGCCTCCTCGTCCCCATTTATCTCCTGCTACTGCAACATCTGTAGGATCACCAAAAAAAATACTGATTGTTTTATCAAGTATGCCTCGTTGCCCTAAAACTACTTTAGCTTCTTCTACTTTTTGATAGTATTCTCTGATAGCCTTTTCAGCCTCTGCCTGTCTGTTCAATACCTCGCCAAGAAAAGTTATCCGCTCTTCCATGGACATTTCAGTAAAAGGAATGAAAACAGTAGGTGCAATTTTAGATGATGCTTCAAATTCATCCTTTACTGCTGAAATAATCAAATCAGGTTCTAAAGCCATAATTTCTTCTGGATCCCACTTCTCGATTGATGTTACATCATGTATAACATCGTCAAATGCACTTCCTTCAAAAGCAGAACGAACCCCTATTGGTACAACACCTAAGGCTATAACATCTCCGATTACATAATCTACAATAACCCTTTTGGGATTTGCTGGAACTCCAATTTCTCCCATAACTGTATTAACAATTCTTATTCCGTCTTCTGTAACCATTCTTTGCTCTTGTTTTGTAACTAATTGTTCTTGATCTTGGTTAGATGTATTTGCAGGTGTATTGCTACACGCAGTTAATAAAAGCATAAGACTTAGGGCTGCTGCAATTACTGTTTTACTTTTTATTTGTTTAAACATAGAAAATTCTCCTTCCTCATTATGTTTGCTTAGGCTAACTAAGCTTTTTTCATTATAAAGAGAAAAGAATAAATTATCCATGTTATTATCGCTCATATATTTTGATGTTTTCGCTCTAAATTTTGAAGGAGACATACCGATGTGCTTTGAAAATAATCTGCTGAAATTAAATTCATCAGAAAAACCACAAGCTTCTGCTACCATATGTACAGGAAAGTTTTCTCTTAGCAGCATTTCTTTAGCTGCACTTAGTCTTATACTAGTTAAATATTCTTGAGGACTTTTACCATATTGCTTTTTAAAACTTCTTCTTAAATGGCTGTCGCTTACTCCCAGTATGGAAGAGATCATATGAATAGAAATATTTTCATTATAGTGCTTATCTAAATAAGATTTTGCTATTGTTGTAAAATCTGCCTTTAATACTTGAATATTTTTATTTTCTATCTCACGATATATTTCATAAATAAGTTCATAAAAACAAGCTTTTCCAAAGAATAAATGTAATGGAGTAGACTCTTTCCATTTTTCATGCATTTTTTTTAGCTTTTCTAGAAAGAATATTGGATTATCCGTTGAGAAACCATACTGTTGCTTGAATGGATTACTCTTTCCCATCAAACTAATAAATTCACTTTTGTAAAAAGCAGGCTCGCCTGTCTTGTATAAAACCATATAATATTCAAGCCAATCACTTGCAGGATATATGGAAATCTCAGTTCCTTTCCCTCCATGAAAAACACCATGTCTTTCTACATTAAATACAGCATCATCCAGAATTACTGTTGCTTTACCTCCATTGGTAAAAATAAATGTATTTGCTGGCATTATATATTGATTCACTACATCATTGCAATACATAACTTTATATCTTATATCTATTAAAGAGATCGATGCCTCTGCCCAAATTTTAAGAGCATCATTAAGGTTATCAGAAAATAAATTTAAGCCTTCGTATTTCTTTTTGTTCATATTACAGCTCCCCTAGAACATATACTTTTGTTAGCTTAACCTAACTTTACATAGTATATCATAGGTTAGAATAAAAAGTAAATTATACTCTTTCCATTATGATTGAAACAAAACTACTATATTGCCTTACTATATTAAAATTTTATAAATTAAATGCTTTTCTAAATTCGCTTGGAGTGATTCCATGTACCGCCTTAAAGGCCGCTGAGAACTTCGCTGCATTTTTATAGCCGCAAAGTTCTGAAATATCTCGTATACTTAGATGATCGGCTGATAGAAGCTGCATTCCTCTTTTCATTATTTCAATACGAATATATTGATATAGAGGAATTCCATAAGTATTTTTAAAGGACTCTCTAAGCTTACTTTCACTCATTTCCGCAACTTTACACAACTCGTTTATACTAGGTATATTCAATATATCTTTATCCATTATTTCTTTAATCTTATATATCTTTTGTTCATTTTCCCAAGTAACGTAATTACGTCTGCTGGATCTTCTCTTCGGAATCTCAGGAAAATTTCTTACAATTGAAGACAATAGATGTAAAACCATACCTTCGTATGCTAATAATGGTATGTCCGAATTTCTAACAGCCCATCTTATCTGTTCCAAAATCAGCATTATATTCGGTGTATTTAAATGCTGAGTTTCCCATAGTTGAGCATCTGCCACACTAATTTTAGGGGGATTCTTACGGTTTTTTAAGAAAGATTGTATGAATTCTTCTGAAATTAAAACACTTGTGAAACAATAATGCTCATCCTTGGGAAAAGTAAAATTAAATGGCTTTTTAGGATTAATCACCATATGAGTGATCGGAGAAAATTTCTGAACTCTCTTACCTTGTTGTTTATATAAAATTTCGCCACAGTCTATACAGAAAATCCATAGACAGTCTTTATCCGTATGGATCTTATGAACTATTTCTTTATTTGGAGTAAACCATGCACTTGCAACAAATAATCCTTTGGATGGATTCATTTCAGAAATCCAACCATTCGACCAATGAGGAGGAAAATTATAGCTCGTTCCCTCTCCATAAGGTCTGCTTTTTAGATTATAATTATTTGCCATAGCACCCCAAGATAGTTTTTCGTATTCATTCATAATGATCTCTCCTCTAAATTTAAATAAGGTTCGTAGTAAAATCCTTTTTCTACTCCATTTTGAGTAAGTTATACTCCTATAACTTTATATGCTATTTGAGAATTATTATCATATGCATTGCAACAGCTTAAATATATGTATATTCTTCTAATCCAAATATGTCTCAACATAAGCTATGACCCGCTTTGCTCCATTGACAGTAAAAAAAATAAATGCTACTATTCTTTTAAGTTAGTCTAGTCTTACTTAATTAAGTATATCAAACATATAACATAAGCGCTTATGTTATTCTAAAAATTTATAATAAATATATAAAGGAGAATTCTGTATGAAAAAGTTTATGACTCTATTTTTTGCTGTACTTATAACTTCTATATTTGTTGTAGGCTGCTCCAATACTGCTCCTCAGTCTAATAATGAACCTGCCATATCTGATGAAAATATTCCAGATAATGCTACTCGTATTGTAAGTACTGTAATGGGAGATATTGAAGTTCCTGCTAACCCAGAAAGAGTTGTTGTAAACTGGTATATCGGTGATGTTTTTGCCTTGAGACTAAATGTTGTTGGCCATAATGCATGGGACCAAGAGACTATGCCTTTCTACGATAAGTTTGCTAGTTCTACAAAAATTGAAAATTGGGAACCTGAGGATGTCATGGCTCTTAATCCAGATCTTATCGTAACTTACAATGAAGAGGATTTCGAAAAATTTAAGAAAATTGCTCCAGTGCTTGTTATTCCGGAGTCTGGCATAAGTTCTCTTGAAAGAATTCAACTTCTAGGCGATGCTACAGGAAAAAGTGCAGAAGCTGAAGCAGCAATAAAAGCCTTTGAAACAAAGCTAGCTGATGCGAAAAAAATCCTTAACAGTGATGCTTTTAATGGAAAAACCTTTAGTATCATGGAAGATTGGGGAGCTTCTGGGGAGTGGAGCGGTATATATTATGAAACGGGCTCTAGAGGAGGCACACTAGTTTACGAATACCTTAAGCTTGACTATCCTGATAAGCTTAAAAAACTCATTGAAGAGTCCGGTGCAGGGCGCGGTCATTTAAGCTATGAGGTTGCCCATGAATATTTCGGAGACTACATACTATGGTGCCGACAAGAAGGAAAGGAATCTGAATATGCCAAAACAGACTTATGGAAAAGTATTCCTGCCGTTGCTGAAGGTCGCTTAGTAGAAATACCAGGAAAATATCAAGGTCTATTTTTTTACTCAGATGTTACAAGCTTAACTGCACAGCTTGACTATATGGTTAATGCACTGAATTCATTAACAAAGTAATTTACAATTGAAAGGAATATATACATGGAGAATTCACAGCTTAAAAAACGCCGTCATGGCGCAGCTAATTTCATAATGCACATGATTATAGGCCTTGGACTTCTTATTCTTATGTCGGTAGCATCGATTTCTTTTGGTGCTGCTGATATGAATTTGTCCACTGCCTGGGAAGCTATTTTCAACTTTAATCCAGCTTTGACTGAACATCAAATTATTCAGACTTTGCGTATTCCTAGGACTGCTGCCAACATTATTGTCGGTTGTAGCCTCGCTATATGTGGTGCCATAATGCAAGGAACTACACGAAATCCACTTGCAGATTCCGGTCTAATGGGTATCAGTAGCGGCGCTACTTTTGCCATTGCTCTTTGCATGGCTTTTTTACCTAGTAGTTCTTATGGACAAATGATGCTTTTTGCTTTTGTTGGTGCTGCCATTGCTACTTTCATGACTTATTTTATTGCTTCTTTAGGTAAAAGAGGGATGACACCCCAGAGACTTGTTTTGTCTGGAATTTCTATTTCCATGCTTTTCGGTGCCTTTAGTCAGTATTTATCTATTAAATATAGATTGGCATACGCTTTAGCTTATTGGACTGCTGGCGGTACTGCTGGTGCTAAGTGGAGTGAGCTTATCATTGTTCTTCCTTTTTTTGTTTTAGGTGTTATCGTTTCTATTGCTCTTTCTCCTTCTATTACTATGCTTAACCTGGGTGATGACGTAGCTGTAGGCTTAGGCCTTAAGACTAGAACTGTTAAAGGGATATCTACGGTTGTTATATTAATTTTAACAGGGCTTTCTGTAATTGTAGTAGGACCTGTTGGGTTTATAGGTTTGATTGTTCCTCATATAGTTCGATATTTAGTTGGGGTTGATTATCGATATATTATACCTGCAGCAGGTTTATATGGATCTTTGTTTACTGTAACTGCTGATTTAGTAGGAAGGCTTATTAATAAGCCTTATGAGACTCCGATCGGTATTATTTTTGCTGTAGTAGGTGTTCCTTATTTTCTTTATCTTTCAAGAAAACAAAGGAGGGAGTTTGAGTGATAAAACAACGTTATTCTGTTTCTCGTGGTGTTATGGTTAATATGATTATGGTACTTGTTCTTTTTATTATAGCCGTAATCAGTATTAATTCTGGTAAGATGAACCTTTCTCCTTCAGAGGTTTTTAATGTAATTATAGGTAAGGGTACTGCTAGAGAAAATCTCATTGTTTTTGAGTTTCGTCTTCCCCGTATTATTTTATCTATTCTAGTTGGTATCGGTATGGGAACCTCTGGTTGTATTATGCAGAGTCTCCTTAGAAATGACATGGCTAGTCCTGGTACTCTCGGTATAAGTTCTGGTTCTGGACTTTTTGTTTTGATGTTTGTTGTTATGTTTAGCACTCAAGGAACATCTTCCGCTATTGCGCTTCCACTTTTAGCTTTTGTAGGTGGTATGACTGCTGCTGCATTGATTTTTCTTTTGTCTTATAGACGAGGAAAAGATATTTCTCATACTGGCCTAATTTTAACTGGTGTTGCTCTTAGTAGTGGTTACGGTGCTCTTACTACTTTGCTTACTTTAAAGCTTGATCAGCATCAAATGGATTTTATGCAGCGTTGGAGTGCAGGAAGTCTTTGGGGTGATAACTGGAATTACCTTTCCATTCTTGCGCCATGGGTAATTGTTCTTTTTATATATACTTTTTATAAGTCACAAATTTTAAATACATTAAATCTAGGAAATCAGACTGCAACTGGATTAGGCGTGTCTGTAAAGCCAGAATTTTTAGGCTTATCTATTGCTGCTGTAGCTTTGTCCTCTGGTAGTGTTGCTTTAGGTGGGAATTTCTTTTTCGTGGGTATGATTTCTCCTCATATGGCAAGAAAACTTGTGGGACCTAACCATAAACTTTTATTGCCTGCAGCATCTCTATCGGCATCTATCATTGTTTTACTAGCAGATACAATTACTAGAACTATAAGTCTAGGTACAGATGTTCCTACTGGGATTATTATTACAGTTTTAAGTACGCCTTATTTCTTATATTTATTGGCTAAGGCAAATTAAGGAGGTTTTATTGATATGAATAGCATTAGAGCTGAGAAGTTAGATATTGCTTATGATGATATATTAATTGTTAAGTCTTTGAATATGGATATTCCACAAGGAAAAATAACTTCTATTATAGGAGCTAATGGATGCGGAAAATCCACTGTCTTAAAGGCTGTTGGCCGTATTCTAAAGCCTAAAAGCGGAATGGTTTATCTTAGTGGAGAAGATATCAGTAAAGTATCTACTAAAGACATTGCTAAGAAGATGGCCATTTTACCACAAACCCCAACTGCTCCAAATGGTTTAACTGTAGGTGAATTAGTAGCATATGGACGTTTCCCTCACCAAAGAGGCTTTGGTAATCTTACACCAGAAGATAAGAAAATAATTAGCTGGGCTCTTTCAGTAACAAAGCTTACTGAGTTTGAGCACAGGGAGGTTGATACTTTATCCGGAGGGCAACGACAAAGAGTATGGATTGCTATGGCTTTAGCTCAGCAGACGGATTTAATATTATTAGATGAGCCTACTACTTATCTTGACCTCGCACATCAATTAGAGGTTTTAAAGCTTTTATTTGATTTGAATCGCAATCAGGGCTGCACTATAGTGATGGTATTACATGATTTGAATCTTGCATCAAGGTTTTCCGATTATATGATAGCTATACATAAAGGAACTATCATAGAGCATGGCTCCCCCCAAAAAGTTATGACTACAGAAGTTCTTAAGAAAACTTTTCAAATCGACGCAGAAATTGTTAATGAACCTAAAAGTGGGCGACCTGTTTGTATTACTTACGATATTTTAAACACTGTATCTACTACGCAAAACTTTGGAAGGAGGGCATTTGCACTATGAAGATTGCACTAAGAATATTTTTAGGTGCAAAAAAATATTGGATGTATCTAATAATGGCTCTTATAGCATTAGTTATTTCTACTATAGCAGGCTTTTATACCCCTTGGGCTCTAAGAGAGCTTACGAGTATTGCTACAGAAGGACATCCAGATTTTGCAACTAAAGCTTTTAATATAGGGCTACTGCTGCTTTTAGCTACAGCATTACAATCTGGCGGAGCTTCTATTTCAGGATATTTTAATCATCATGCAGCTCTCCATTATGTAGCTGATTTGAGAACTGAACTATATACTAAGCTTCAGCATATGGGTCTTAGATTTTTTAATAAAAATCGAACAGGAGATTTAACAAGCAGGGTAATTAACGATTCAATGGAAGCAGAAATTTTACTGGCTCATGTAATTCCTGACCTTGTTGTAAATGTATTAACCTTTGTAGGTGTTGGTATCCTCCTCTTTACAATTAATTTTAAACTAGCATTACTAAGCCTTATTACTATACCATTTCTTATAGTGATTACTCTATGGCAGAGTAAGTATCTATCACCAATATGGCATCAAAACTCTAAAGTAAGAGGTGAACTTTCAGGTACAGTACAGGATAATTTTTCAGGAATACGAGAAATACAGATATTTAATCAACAGGATAGAGAAGAAAAAAAGATTGCCTCTCTTTCACTTAAACACACCAAAGCCTACTTAAAAGCTAGTTTCTTTTTTGAAACCACTTATCCTCTTCTAGCATTTTTTACTGCTTTAGGCTCTGTTGGTGTTATAATGTATGGCGGTATTCTTATTGAAAGACAGGAAGCTACCATAGGAGATATCGTAGCCTTTATAATGTATCTTAACATGTTCTATGGACCTGTTAAAAGTTTTTCTAGGATAATGGAAATGGCTGGAAATGCAGTGGCTGGATGCCAACGTGTTTTTGAAGTAATGGATGAAAATCCAGATGTCAAAGAAACACCCGGTGCAAAAAAATTATCGCAAGTTGATGGTAAAATTGAATTTAAAGATCTTTCTTTTAATTATACACCCGAAATTACTGTACTAGAAAATATCAACCTTACAATAGAGCCTGGTCAAACTGTAGCTCTTGTTGGAACTACAGGTGTTGGAAAAACTACTATTGCAAGCCTTCTTAATCGTTTTTATGATCCACAGAAAGGAAGTATTTTTATTGACGAAACCAACATTAATGATGTAACCTTAAAAAGTCTTAGAGATAATATAAGTATGGTATTGCAGGATACATTTCTTTTTAATGGTACAGTATATGAAAACATAGCTTATGGATGGAAGGATGCAAGTAGGGAACAGGTAATACAAGCAGCAAAAGCTGCAAATGCACATGAATTTATTCAAGGGCTTGAGAATGGCTATGATACAATAATAGGTGAACGTGGAGTACGTCTATCAGGCGGACAAAAGCAGAGACTATCAATAGCACGTGCTATCTTGCGTAATTCTCCTATCCTTATTTTAGATGAAGCAACTTCTGCCCTTGATACAAAAACAGAAAGAGAAATTCAGGCAGCTCTAGATAGAATATCAAAGGATTGTACGACTATTGTAATCGCTCATAGATTATCCACTATAAGAAGTGCAGATAAAATTGTAGTACTAGATGGAACTGGAATTGCAGAAATAGGCACCCATGACGAGCTAATTCGTCACTGCGGTATATATGCTTCTCTTTACAACGCACAGGCATCATAAGAAAAATTTATTAATATATAAACAATATTTTTCCCCTAAAAAATGCACAACATATCCTTTAATTTAAGGTTGTTGTGCATTTAAAATTAATTTCTATATTATCGCTTAAGATATCTAAATTATTATTTAATATTTCTCTAATTTTGTTTTTTAACTTCTAGAACTATCCAGTTTTATTATGGAGATTGTATAAACAAAAAATATTAAAGCTTTTTAAACTTTTTCTTTTCTTGGTTATCGTGTTTAATCCCATTCAGCAAGAATTATTTTTTTATTTAGTTCTGTTTTTCTCACATCAATAACTCTTTGATTTTCAGAACCTCTAAATCTTAGATTTAGATTTTTCTTTTCAATTTCAAATCGTCCATCAATTAATATATCTGTATTATGAAGTAACTCTAGCCAGCATTCCATTTTTTTAGAATGCTCTAATATGAGCTATCCTCGGTTTTTCGGACACTGTCTGGTGAGCATATCTTAATATTAAATAAATTTCCTAGAATTTACTCCCGATATCTCTGCTTTTAACTTTAGTGACTAGATTCTTAGATTAAGTTGTATGAAAGTATTCTGCTTTTAAAATCGCTATTAATAACTTAAATTTGTACAGTACTTGTAATATCCTTTCTCTCAATGGGAAAAATACAATTTAGAGTGACTTTCAATCATCTTTAGTGATAGGGGAAGATAAAATGTATTTATTCCGCAAACTTTGGAATCCTGAAATGTTTCAAGGACAATATAAAAGAAAAAACTATTTTGAAGGCTGGTATTATAAGTTAATAGATTCACCTAAAAAAAATGTATGGGCGATTATTCCTGGTGTTGCCTATGGAAAGTGTCAAGATGATAGACATGCCTTTGTTCAAGTAATAGAAGCAAATAGCTGTAAGGTTCACTACTTTAAATATGATATTAATAGTTTTAAATTTAATAATAAAGATTTTCATGTTCAAATTGAAAATAACCATTTTTATCGTAACGGCATAATGCTGGATTTAAGGGATGAAAATTCTTTAATTAAAGGTGAGCTATCATTTAATAATATAGTACCTTTTCCTAAAAAGTTTTTTAATCCTGGAATTATGGGGCCCTTTTCATTTATACCATTTATGGAATGTTACCACGGTATTGTTAATATTCATCATGAAATTGAAGGTAGGATTTTTGAAAATAATACTGAAATTGACTTCACAAGTGGATATGGCTATATAGAGAAGGATTGGGGAAAATCATTTCCAGAAGCATGGATTTGGCTACAATCCAATCATTTTTTGCAAGATAATGTTTCAGTAATGTTTTCCATTGCTAAAATTCCTTGGTTTAGGAGTCATTTTACTGGTTTTCTTTCATTTTTGAGAATAGATAATGAAATACTTATGTTTGCTACATATACAGGTGCGAAAATTAAAAAATTAAAATATAAAAATAATATATTAGATGTTTCCATATCTAGCCCTAAATACATATTAGAAATGAAAGCGAAATTTTCTAAAGGAGGAGTTTTAAAAGCTCCTAAAAACGGCATGATGGATAGGGATATTAGCGAAAGTATTACATCCGCTGTGAAGGTTAAGTTATATGATAGCAAAAGCAAAAAAGTTGTATTTTCAGGAGAAGGACTCAATACTGGCTTTGAGGTAGTTGGAGATGTGGAGCAATTCTATTTTAACTAGAATATTTTCTAAAATTAGGTACATCATAGAACTAGATAAAGAAATATATATAAGGAAGGATGTAAACTATGGAACAATATTATTCTCCAGATAAAGGCTTTACTAAAGAACCAGAATCCTATTGGATTGCTTCCACAGATACTACTAATTACCCTACTTTAGAAGAGGATATTAATGTAGATGTAGCTATTGTAGGTGGAGGTATGACAGGAATTACTTCTGGATATCTCTTAAAAAAAGAAGGTTTAAATGTCGCTATTGTTGATGCTGATCGTATTCTTAATGGTATTACAGGTCACACAACAGCTAAAATAACTTCTCAACATGATTTAATATACGATAAGATGATTAATCAAATAGGAATGGAAAAGGCTAAGCAGTATGCTGAGTCCAACGAAAAAGCTATAAAGTTTATTGCTCAAATTGTAGAAGAAAAAAATATTGATTGTGATTTTAGTTGGCAAAGCGCATATGTATATACTCAGTCTGATACATATGTAGATCAAATTAAAAACGAAGTAAAGGCTGCACAGGATCTAGGTATTAAGGCCTCCTATGTTGAAGACCTGCCTCTACCCTTTCCAATAAAAGCAGCAGTACGCTTTGATGAACAGGCGAAGTTTCATCCACGTAAATATTTACTGAGTCTAGCAGAAGATGTTGCTGGAGATGGCAGCTATATTTTCGAAAATACCAAGGCAGTTGATATAGAGGAAGAAGATGATAATAAGTATTCTATAGTTATGGGAAATGGTAAAAAAATTATTGCTTCAAAGATTATAATAGCATCACATTATCCCCTCTCTAATATAAAAGGATTGTATTTTGCTAGAATTTATCAAGAAAGAGCCTATATTATTGCTATTAAGGCAAAATCTAAATTTCCTGATGGTATGTATATAAGTGCAGAAGAGCCTACTAGATCCTTACGTTCCCATCCCTTTGGCGATGAGGAGCTTATACTAATAGCAGGAGAAAATCACAAGACTGGTCATGGAGATGATATAAATACCCATTATAAAAATTTAGTTGACTTTGCCAATGAAACCTTTGAAGTTGAAGAAGTTCTTTATAGATGGTCTGCCCAAGACTGTATGACAATGGATGATATCCCCTTTATAGGTAGCATTAACTCTGCTCATCCTAATATTTATATAGCAACAGGATTTAAAAAATGGGGAATGACTAGCAGTACTGTATCAGCAATGATCCTAAAAGACTTTATTACTAAGGGCGAAAGCCCTTGGGCTGAAGTTTATGACCCATCTCGATTTATAAGTGATGGATCCATATGGACATTCATTAAAGAAAACCTAGATGTAGCAGTTAACTTTATTTCTGGCAAGCTTTTTCCTGGATCCCCAAATAATGATATTGAAAAAGGAGAAGGAAAAATTATAGATATAAATGGACAAAAAGTAGGTGCCTATAGAGATGAAGAAGGAAAACTATACTTTGTTAATACTGGCTGTACCCATTTAGGCTGTCAGGTTAAATGGAATAGTGCAGAAAGAACTTGGGATTGTCCATGTCATGGGTCTAGGTTTTCTCCTGCTGGTGATGTAATTGAAGGTCCTACAGTTAAACCTTTAGAAAGAATAGAGGTTGATTAAAAGGTCGCATAATGCTATCTCATTGACTCCTATTACACTTGAATTTTAAACATCCTTATTTAAGAAATTTCAAATGATCAAAAGATCCCCTTAACAATTATAGTGTTGAGGGGATCTTGCTTTCGCATAAACTGAGTTTTTGTTTATACTTCCACAATTACCAAATAATACATTGTCTAAATTTCCTGTTTGTTACTTTTTCTTTACATCTTAATCGGATATATATACTATAATTATTTGTGCAATAGTGCAAATAACTTGTACTATCCATACATATATAATAATAGAAATGATTATAGGAGGTTGAATATCTATGAAGATAAAACAAAGTCGAAGTAAAAGAAGACAAAAATATATTAGAAGGCGTATTACTGTTTTATTAGCCCTGATTCTAATACTTCTATCAACCTTCTTTTTAATAAAGAATTATATAATAAAAAATATGGACAATCTAGGTGTACTAAAGAGCATAACAGTTTTCGGTATATCAAATAAGGACAAAACAATAAGCAATGGATCAAAAAATAATGACAATTTAAATAAAATTGAAGATACAGAGGATGATACTAGCAAAAAACCTCCTAATGATATAGATGATAGCATTATTATAGCACCTAATGCAGAAAAAGATACTTCAAAACCAAATACAGAAACAAATAATAAGCCCAATAAAAATAGTAATATCTCACAAAAAAATATATTAGATAATAGTGAGGATATTAATTATAAAGAAGTTTTTGGAAGCTCCTTATTTATAGGAGATTCCATAACAGAAGGTCTATCCCACTATGAGCTTTTAGATGAAGAAAAAGTTATTGCTAAGCTAGGGTTTACCCTTTTAAAAGCAAATAAAGAACTTAGTAACATAAAAATCTTAAAACCGGAGAATGTTTTTATATTGTTAGGAACTAATGAAGTTGAAGCCAATATGAGCAGTGAGAGATTTATTAAAAATTACACTGAGCTCATAAATAATATTAAAGATAAATATCCAGAATCAAATATCTATGTTCAATCCATATTACCCGTAGACCCAAAGGTGCAAAAAAAACTACCCTTTGTTACTACTGCTAGAATACAAGAATTTAATAGTGCTATCATAGAAATGGCTAAAAATGAAAGTCTAAATTATCTTAATGTAGCTTCTATATTGGAAAATATAGATAAGGATCTTCATGAAAGCGATGGCATCCACTTTAAATATCCATTTTATAAACTTTGGTTAAATTATTTACATAACAATATTTAATATAACAGCGGCTAAATCCACATTATTTCAAAAAGGAGAATAAAAACAGATGAAAATAACTATGAATAACAATAATATAATTAAAAATACATTTAAAACCATTTTATTAGCAATCCTATCTCTTACTTTTCTGCTCGGCTGTTCCTCAGAAAAAGCAATAGCTAAAGCTCCCACTATAGAGGAAATTACTAAGGAAATAGAAGAAGCTATAGACATATCTGAAATGAAAAAAGGTGATATTAATAAGCTTAAAAAACTATATGATATTGATGAAGATGAGGTTGAAGACTTTGTCCTATATGTTGCTTCTACAAACATTAAAGCTGATGAGATGGCCATTATTAAAGTTAAAGATGAAAGCAATATAGATTCTATTAAAGAAAAAATATCTACTCGAATAAGTGATCAAGGTTCAATTTTTGAAAGTTATCTACCAGAGGAATATTTTTTAATAGAAAAGCATGTATTAAAAAGCAATGGCAATTATGTACTACTTACAGTATCGAAAGATGCTGCAAAAGTAGAAGGTATATTTGATAATTCTTTTAAATAGAAAATTCGTCTGATGCTACCGCATCGACTCATGGCGCACTCAATTTAAAAGCTTAAGCTTTTAAATTTCAAGTGCACAAAATATTATCAACTTTCTACTTCTTTAAAAATCTCTCAACAACTAAAAAATTTATACTTTCTTACATAGTAAAAAAGCCATAACATAGATCTTCAGCGAAAGCAGCTATGCTGCTTTTTTTGATGTAATAGTTAGGATATACTTTTAAAATTCTTATAAGGTGGTGTACAACAATTGGTATTTAGTAGTCTTATTTTCATTTTTCAATTTCTACCTCTAACTATACTTCTATACTACATATCTCCTAGGCCACTTAGAAACATGGTTCTGTTTATAGCAAGCCTTGTTTTTTATGCCTGGGGTGAACCAATATATATTTTGATAATGTTATTTTCTACATTCTTTGATTATTTGAATGGCTTGCTAATAGACAAGCATAGAGATCATAAGTATATCCCTAAAGCTGTTTTAATTACTTCTGTAATTGTAAACCTAGGAATACTAGGTTTTTTTAAATACTACGGCTTTGTTGTAGACAACATCAATGGACTGTTTAATTTAAATATTGCAATAAAAAGCCTACCTCTACCCGTAGGTATATCCTTTTATACTTTTCAAACTTTGTCCTATACAATAGACGTATATACAAATAAGGCTCCAGTACAAAAAAATATAATATCCTTTGGAACTTATGTAACTATGTTCCCACAATTGGTGGCAGGTCCCATAGTTAAATATGGGGACATTGCCTACCAGATGGATAACAGAAGAGAAAGTATAGATTTATTTGGTGAAGGTGTAGAGTTATTTATTATAGGCTTAACTAAAAAAGTGCTGTTAGCAAATAATATTGGACTTCTTTGGACTAATATTAAAGGGGCACCACTAGCAGAACTTTCCATATTATCTGCATGGCTCGGAATACTTGCCTTTACATTTCAAATATACTTCGACTTTAGCGGATATTCAGATATGGCCTTGGGCCTTGGAAAGATGTTTGGATTTAACCTAATGAAAAATTTTGATTACCCTTATATATCTAAAAGTGTGACGGAGTTTTGGAGAAGATGGCATATTTCCCTAGGTGAATGGTTTAGGGAATATGTGTACATTCCCCTAGGTGGTAACAGAATGGGTAGTCTAAAGCAGTATAGAAACCTATTTGTAGTATGGTTCTTAACAGGCCTATGGCATGGAGCCAGCTGGAACTTTGTTTTATGGGGCTTATATTTTGGTGTTTTTGTAACTTTAGAGAAAATATTTTTATTAAAATGGCTTAAAAATCGTCCAAAATTTATAGGCCATATTTATACTTTACTAGTGGTAATAATCGGATGGGTATTGTTTGAGTTTGAAAATATGTATGAAGGTATTTATTTTATAAAAACAATGTTTGGATTAGGAAAACATATGTTATTTGATGGGCAGGGTCTATACTATCTCTATACAAATGCTATGCTCTTTATCCTTCTCATTCTATGTTCCACACCATTTTTGAACAATTTATCTTCTAAAATAAAGGACAAACTAAAGAGCATATCTGTAATAGCTATGCCTTTAATATATTTACTGTTCTTGTTTCTATGTACTGCTTATTTAGTAAATGAAAGCTATAATCCATTTCTTTATTTTAGATTTTAGGAGTGATATATTTGAAACAAAAAGATAAGACATATAAACGTATTATGGCTACTATGCTACCAGCATATATAGTAATTTTATTAGTTTTTAATATAATAACCAGCGATAGGACATTTTCTGAAATGGAAAATAGGGTTCTTGAGCAGGCCCCCTCCTTTAATATAGGTCAGCTTTTACATGGCAATTTTACTACTAACTACGAAAAATATATTGCGGATCAGTTTGCCTTTAGAGACTTTTGGATAGGAGTTAAATCCCATAGCGAAAAGATCCTAGGTAAAAAGGACAGTAATGGCGTATATCTAGGAAGAGATGGTTATTTACTACAAAACTTTAATAAACCAATGGAAGAGGATTTTAAAAATAATATAAACATTATAAATAGCTTCTCCTCCTCAATACCTGAAGTAAATAAATATTTTATGTTAGTACCTAACGCTGTTGAAATATTAAAGGATAAGCTGCCTCCCTATGCTCCTGTCAGCAATCAGCTTGCATTTATTAACAAAGTTGAACAATCTCTTAGTACTGATATTAAGTTTATTGATGTGTACAACGCCTTATATAGTAAAAAAGATGACTATACATTTTATAAGACAGACCATCATTGGACAACTAAAGGGGCATACTACAGCTACAAAGAGATGGGCAATACCATGGATTTTATTCCAAAGGAAGAATCTGATTTTAATGTAGAGCAAATTACAGATAGCTTTTTTGGATCACTATATTCTAAGAGTGGATTTAAAAACATAGCACCGGACACAATTAATTTGTATATACCCAAGTCAAAAGAAAAGTATAATATTGATTTCTATGGAACCGATAAGCCAACTACATCCCTTTACAGTATGGATAATATCAATAAAAAAGATAAATATACTATATTTTTAGGAGGAAATCACCCTCTTATTAAAATAACTACTAATAGTAATAATAAAGAAAAACTACTTATTATTAAGGATTCCTATGCTAACTCTATAGTTCCTTTTCTAACAGGACATTATGGAGAAATCTATATGGTGGATTTAAGATACTATGACGGTAATCTAAAAGAGTTTATTGAATCCAACAGTATAGATAATCTATTATTTCTTTATAATGGAAACACATTCTTTGAGGATAAGTCTATTGAAAATATTATGTAAATATTTAACTATAATTTTATACTTCCTTAGATAATAAAGCATCTCCCTTAACACTCTTTAAAGTTAAGGGAGATATTTCTTTTGTAAATATTACAAGTTTTTTATTAATCACCAACTGTTTTTAACCTACTATTAATTTACTCTACTTAGCTTAACCCTTCTCTTAACAAATTTTATAACCTCTGAAAATACTACAACAGAGAAAGAATATCCTATTACCTTAGCCCACATTTCAATAGATAATGGTGCTGTTTTGAAAACATCTCCACCAAATTGAGTTATAAATACTTGAAGTACAAAGGTTGCACCTACGATTGCCACCATTGACTTATTGTTTGATAAGTTGCTAAATACACTTTCGTCTCCTAGTTCTCTAGAGTTAAAGGCATTAAATAGTTGGAACAAAACAAAGGTTGTAAAAGTTATGCTGGACTGCTGCTCTAATGTTCCACCTAGAACATTTTTGTTAATAAGAATCATAAGCATTATAACGATATATAATCCATTGGTTATAATTCTATAGAGCATGCTTTTAGTTATTATACTTGCATCTCTTTTAACAGGCTCTTGCTCCATTAAATGCTTTCTTAAGGATTCTAAGCCCAATGATAAAGCTGGAGGTCCATCCATTATTAAGTTTACCCATAGTAACTGTATTGTAGTAAAGGGTAAATCCCGACCAAGTATTTCACAAATAATAACAGTTAGTACAGCAACAAGGTTAACTGTTAGCTGAAACTGTATAAACCTCTGGAAGTTTTCATAAATACCCCTTCCCCATTCCACAGACTTTACAATGGTAGAGAAGGAATCATCTAAAAGTATAATATCACTGGCTTCCTTTGAAACCTCTGTACCAGTAATACCCATTGCAATTCCTACGTCTGCATTTTTTAGGGCTGGTGCGTCATTAATACCATCTCCAGTAACTGCAACTACATTTCCATTTTCCTTAAGCAGGTTTACTATTCTCATTTTTGTAAGAGGCTTACTTCTAGCAATCACTATTATTTTATCCATTATTTCTAATAATTCTTCGTTAGACATATTATCAATTTCTTGAGCTTCTATAATAATACTATCCTCTTTAACTATATTTAGTTGCTTTGCTATAGATGTTGCAGTAACAATATTATCTCCAGTTAATATTTTTAAATTAATACCAGATTTTTTACACTTATCTATAGCCTCATATACGTCTTCTCTTAGTGGATCCGCTATAGAAACAAAACCATCAAAAATCATATTGCTTTCTATTTCTTGTTGGTTTTCGCCCCAGTCTTCGTAGAATTCAGTCATTTCTCTATGAGAAAATGCCAATACCCTTTTAGCTTCCTTCTGTAGCTTTATTATCTCATTATTTACTCTTTCCTTTAGTTCATCTGTAAAGGACTCCACCTTATTGCCCACTATTATTCTGTTACATAAGGAAATGATCTTTTCTGGACTTCCTTTAGTATATACTCTATTAAACCCTTCTTCCGATACTACAGTAGTCATTGACTTAGTATCAGATGTAAATGGATATTGATGTGCTATATTGGAATAATGTCTAACATCACCATAACTAATAAATTCTTCCTTAGTAGGGTGGTATTTCTTGCACTCTCCTCCACAGACAAAATTACTATTCATATAATTAGGACAGGCTTTAGGGCTTATTGAGCATATAGTCTCATTAAATGCCTTTAAAAGAGCACATTCTGTTGAGTTCCCAATAAACTTTATATTTCCCTCTTCTATCTTAATATCTGCTGTACTATTTAGTGTAAAGTTTTCTATCATAAACTTGTTTTTTAATTCCGATGGGTTAACTAAATCGCCATTGCTCCAAACATCTATAACTTCCATCTGATTTTTTGTAAGAGTTCCTGTTTTATCGGAACAAATGACGTTAATACATCCTACGGTCTCACAGGCTACAAGCTTTCTAACGAGGGCATTACTCCTTGCCATTTTAATTATGTTTAGTGCCAATGTCATAGCAATAACTGTTGGTAATCCCTCTGGTACTGCTGCCACTATTAGTGCAATACTAGTCATAAATGCATTTTGAACTGTATCAAAGGATAGTGTATTGTTTGTATATATTTTATATATCTCAAACAAGAATATTAGTCCTGACGCAGCCATCCCTATTGTAGATATGGATTTTGCTAATTTGTCCAGTTTTTCCTGTAAAGGGGTTGCGGTTTCCATAGCACCCTTTAACTCTGTTGCGATATGGCCCATTTCTGTATTGTCCCCTACGGAGGTTACTACCATCACACCTTGTCCAAAGGTCACAAAGGTACCTGCAAAAACCATGTTCACTTGTTCTGGTAAAGATGCATTATGGTTTGCAACCTCTATGTTAGCACTTTTAGCTACTGCAATGCTTTCTCCTGTTAGCATAGACTCGTCAATCTTTAAATCTGAGCTTTCTATTAACCTACCATCGGCAGGGACTTTATCACCAGTTTCGATTTTAACTATATCCCCTACTACAACATCATTCTTGTTGATATAGTCCATATTACCATTTCTAAGAACCTTCACCTTTATATCTTCATTAATATTGTTAAGGGCATCAAAGGCCTTTTCTGATTTTCCCTCCATCAATATTTGAATACCTACAGAAAGGGAAATAGCCACGACTATACCTATACTTTCTGTAAACTCTGCATGTAGTCCGTTAAAATACTTATATATGTTCATTCCTATAGTTATAAAAGCCGCTACAAGTAGAATAAGCACCATTGGCTCTTTAAGTCCCTCTATTATTTTTCTACCGATGGATACTTTTTCTCCTTTAGAAAACTGGTTTTTTCCATACTTTTTTTCCTTATCTAATACTTGCTTGTCTGTTAAACCAGTGTCACTATTTACTTCAAATTCCTTTAAGACTTCATCAACTGTCTTTCTAAAAAACTCCATGCCTCATTCCTCCCCCGTCAGTATTGTTAACATGTTGATATTTCTGTATACAGCTTTATATAGGTAACACCTCCTTTTAGTTAATAGTCATAAAAAAATTCTCAATGGCTAACAATTTTATGCTTTTCTAAGCAATAAAAAAGACTCCTAACACAAAGAAACCTACAATAGTTTCCTCGTGTTAAAAGTCTCACATTGACCAATGTCATGATAAAGCCAGGTTATTAAACCAGGATGTTGACTTTATCTCCCTTGCGGGCAGCTACTCCCCTTTAACGCTTACATTTAATTTAAAACCTTCAACAAACATTAAATAACATTATAGTTTAGAAAGAAATATATGTCAATGCTATTAAGTATAAGAAATCTGTCAAATTTAAAGCGTTTTCTTTACCTTAATCCCAAACTTATCCATCTTTTTATATAAAAGACTTCTATGAATACCAAGCTCATTAGCTGTTAATTGACAATTCCAATTACATTTTTTCAAAACTTCTTTTATTATAGAACACTCATAACTATCTACCATGTTCTTTAACATTTTTTCACCAGAACCAGAAAAGCTATTCACATTATGACTAGAAACCATTTTAGCAGGCAAATCTGTTAACTGTATTATAAATTCATCACATGATGCATATGAACTTCTAATAACATTATCTAATTCTCTTATATTTCCTGGCCATGAATAACCTTGGAAACATCGTTTAACCTCCTTGCTTAGAGTGGTAGTAGTCTTGTATTCAATATTAATTTTGTTCAAAAAGTAGTTTGCAAATATTAGTATATCCTCTCTTCTCTCCCTTAAAGGAATCATCTCAATATTAATAACATTGAGTCTATAGTATAAATCTTCTCTAAATTTTCCTTCCCTCACCATTTTAACTAAGTTTTGTCTTGTAGCTGCTATAACCCTTATATCTACAGAAACTGGTTCAGCTCCTCCTATCTTATCGACCTCTTTTTCCTGTAATACTCTTAAAAGCTTAACCTGCATATCAGGAGGCATATCACCAATCTCATCTAGAAAAATAGTTCCACCATCTGCCTGAAGAAATTTCCCAATCTTACCACCTTTTTTGGCTCCAGTAAAAGAGCCTTCTTCATATCCAAACAACTCGGACTCTAAAAGTTCAGAAGGAATCGCGCCACAATTAATGCTAACCATAGGTTTGCTTCTTCTATCACTGCCATTATGGATCGCTCTGGCAAAGACTTCCTTTCCTGTCCCTGTCTCTCCAGTTAGTAAAACTGGAAAAGAGTTTTTAGCCGCCCTCATTCCCATTTTTTTAATACCTAAAAATTTTTTGCTACTTCCTATCATTCCATCAAATGTATATTGATTTGTACTAATTTTATTGTATTCTTCCTTATAAAACTCAAGTTCTGCATATTCTTTCATCAACTTTTGGGCGCAATCAAGGGTCTGTAATCTAAACTTCACCTGAGCTACACTAGCAATTACTTCTTGTTTTTCATTGAAAACGCAAGATCTACTAACCAAAAGGAATCTATTATCAACTTCCTTAGTTTCACCATCTACAAACTTGTGTATAGCTCCTTCTTCTCTGCAAGCATTTTGCATAATATCAATCATTTTCGAGTTTGATATAGTTTCCTTTATATTTTTACCTATCACATTTTCTTTACTTGTACCTAAAAAATCACAATACTGGTCATTAATGTCTGTAACTACACCTTCTCTGTCAACAACAATAAACCCATCGTCGGTCATTGTAAGTATTTCATCGAATATATATTTATACCTATCTAAATTATTATCCATAATCGTTACACACCTACCTGTTTGTGAACTGAAATTAAATAGGCAGACGTAGCTGTCTGCCTATTTGCTTATTGCTAAGCTACTATCTAATTCTATTATACTTTTAAACTAAGCTATTGGCAATAAGCTCTAACTTATAAAAGCTTTCTTTATCATACTATTCATATTATTTACCATTCATTTCATAATAAATCTTATATCTCAAAAGCCTTGTTCTTTTCAATTTCTTCAATCATAGCTGGAATAACTTCTTTTAAATCTCCTACAATACCAAGGTCACAAACATTGAAAATAGGAGCTGTTGGATCAGTATTGATTGCTACAATGTATTTTGAATCACTCATACCTGCCAAATGCTGAATAGCGCCAGAGATACCACAAGCGAAGTAAATTTCTGGTCTTACTGTTGTACCTGTCTGACCTATTTGATGCATACCGTCAATCCAACCGGAATCAACACAAGCTCTAGATGCTCCAATTTCTCCACCTAATTTTTCCGCAAGAGCTTTAATTAGTTCAAAACCTTCAGGTCCTTTTACACCACGTCCCCCTGATACAATAATTTTTGCATCTGTAAGATCAACTGTTTTTTTACTACTCTTCATTATTTTAACAACCTTAGCTACAATATCAGCCTCTGTAATAGCGGGAGTTACTACTTCAACAGCTCCTGTTGGACTATCTATATGTGCTGCTTTTTTCATAACCCCAGGTCTTACTGTAGCCATTTGAGGTCTATTTATTGGACATATAATAGTAGCCATAAGGTTACCACCAAAGGCAGGTCTTGTTTGAAGAAGTTTTTTATCCTCTGGATCAATATCGAGCATTGTACAGTCAGCAACTAATCCTGTACCAACTTTTGCTGCAATTCTAGGTCCTAGATCTCTTCCTATTGATGTAGCCCCAACTAAAACGATTTCTGGTTTTCTCTCAAGAATAAGATTAGAAATTGAAATTGAATATCCATCTGTTGAGAAATTCTTTAATAATGGGCTAGATATATATATAACCTTATCTACACCATAATAAAGGAGTTTATTTACTTCCTCATCAATTTCATAACCTGCAACAACAGCTACTACCTTTTTATTAATTTCGCTTGCAAGTTTTTTAGCCTCACCAATTAATTCAATGGTTACAGGATGAATTTTCCCTTCTCTCTGTTCACCTATTACCCAAATATCATTATAATCATTTAAATTAATATTCTGATTTACTTTGGCTCTTTCCATGTTTACACCTACCTCCTATATAAGCTTCAGATTAACAAGTTTGCTAATTAAAATAGTTGCCTTTTCTTTTCCGTTGATTCCCTCAATAATTTCCGCTGTTTTAGATTTTGTTGGTACAAAGGATTTATATACATTAGTAGGAGAACCTTTAAGCCCGATCTGTGTATGATCAACTTCTAAATCATTGCTACTCCAAACTTTGATTTCATCTACATCAGTTGCATAAGCCTTAAAAATTCCCCGTACACTTGGGTATCTTGGAACATTTAACTCTTTAATAGCTGTCAAAAGTACAGGTAATTTAGATTCTATTATATAGTCTCCTGTTTCTGTATATCTTGTTACTGTTAATTTATCCTCTCCCACCTTGATTTCCTTCGCATATGTGATTTGTGGAACTCCTAAAAATTCAGCAATCTCTGGACCAACCTGTGCTGTATCACCATCAATAGCCTGTCTTCCACAAAGTATAATGTCATAACTGCCAATCTTTTCAATAGCTGCTGCAAGAATAGTAGCAGTAGCCCATGTGTCGGAACCACCAAAAGCTCTATCACTAACAAGGATGGCTTCATCAGCACCCATAGCAAGTGCTTCTTTTAATGCATCTTTTGCCTGTGGAGGGCCCATACTTAGTACAGTAACCTTTGCACCTCTTTCATCTTTGATTGCAAGAGCTGCCTCGAGAGCATTTTTATCATCTGGATTAATAATACTAGGCACACCATCTCTTATAAGTGTTCCTGTCTCTTGATTAATTCTAACTTCGTTTGTATCTGGAACTTGTTTTAAACATACAATAATATTCATTTTTCTCCTCCTAACGTAATACTGCTCTTGAAATTACTAGTTTATGAATTTCAGAAGTACCTTCATAGATTTCAGTAATCTTTGCATCACGATACATTCTTTCTAGTGGATAGTCCTTCATGTAGCCATAGCCTCCATGAATCTGTAATGCTAGGTTCGTAACATGTCTTGCTGTTTCTGCTGCATTTAATTTAGCCATAGCCGCTTCCTTAGTGTGATTCTGTCCAGTTGCCTTTAGGTGTGCTGCGTAGTATACTAACCATTTGGCAGCTTCAGTCTTAGTTGCCATATCAGATATATACCAGGTAAGACCTTGAAGAGCTGTAAGTGGTTTTCCAAATTGAACCCTTTCCTTCATATACTTTACACTTTCCTCTAAAGCACTTTCTGCTATACCAAGAGCCTGAGCACCTACTCCAATTCTTGCACTGTCAAGTGCATTCATGGCTATCATAAATCCTTTACCTTCTTTACCAATAAGATTTTCCTTTGGAACACGGCAGTTATCAAATATAAGTTCTACGGTTTCTGAACCGTTAATACCCATCTTGTCTTCAATCTTACCTATTGTAAATCCTGGAGTCCCCTTTTCAACAAGGATACAAGATAACCCTTTAAGTCCTTTAGAAGGGTCTGTTAGTGCAAAAATAAGTAAATGTTGGGCCTGTCCACCGTTTGAAATAAAACATTTAGTTCCATTAAGAACATATTCATCTCCGTCCAAAATAGCTGTTGTTTTTGCAGCACCTGCATCAGATCCTGCATTAGGTTCTGTCAAGGCGAAGGCAGCAAGGCATCCTCCACTGGTTACCTGTGGTAAATATTTTTGTTTCTGTTCTTCCGTACCAAATTTGTAAACAACGTGAGAAAGAATTGAGTGTATTGATAAAATAGCTGCTGTTGCTGCACATTTTTTAGCAATTTCAGAAACAACTATAACCTTATCAATATCATCTCCGCCAGAACCACCGTATTCTACAGGTGTACCAATTCCTGTAAATCCTATATTCACCATCTTGTCAAATGTCTCTCTTGGAAATCTTCCCGTTTTATCAACTTCTGCTGCAATTGGCCCAACTTCTTTTTCAGCGAATTCTCTTGCAACTTTTTGTAGCATCAATTGACTATCTGTAAACTTAAAATCCATATTAAATCCTCCTTGTTATCTATTTATAAATAGGGACTTCAATAATTATATAAGCTCTAATTTTATCCACTTGTTTAATGGGATTTTAAAATGTTAACCCCATCTTCTCATCTTTAAATATTCTTTCATCCATTAATTTTAAATCTTCTGCTATCAATGGTTTAAACTCCATATTTTCAAGGATGTCTTTCTCTAAGTCAACTCCTGGAGCAATTTCAATTAACATAATTCCTTTTTCCGTTAGCTTGAAAACAGCTCTTTCTGTAATGTAATAAACCTGTTGTCCAGTTTCATTTGCATACTCAGCTGAAAAAGTCACCTGCTCTAATTCTTTTTTGAATTTTATAGCTTTGCCATCCTTTAAAATATTAAGTTTTCCATCTTTAATTTCCATTTCCATTTTTCCTGCTTTAAAAGTACCTGTAAAGTAAACCTTTTTTGCATTTTGGGATATATTTATAAATCCACCTGGTCCTACAACTCTTCCTGCAAATTTAGAAACATTAACGTTACCCATAGGGTCAATTTCAGCGGCACCTAGAAATGACATATCTATTCCTCCACCATCATAAATATCAAATATATCTGGCTGTTTGTAAATAGATTCAGGGTTTACTGTACCACCAATGCCAAGTCCACCTGTAGGCACACCACCAAGAGCTCCTGACTCGATAGAAAGTGTAATCTTATCTGCAAGTCCCTCTTCACCTGCCACCGCTCCAACTGCTTCTGGTATACCAATACCTAAATTAATTAGAGTATTAGGCTCTAATTCTAAAGCACCTCTTCTTCCACAGATTTTTCTCTGATCTAACCTCATAGGTTCAATAGCTCCTAAAGGCACTTTTATTTCACCTGATAATTCTGGTCTGTAGTAGTCACATATAAAGGATTGAAAGCTATTTTCCTTACTACCTTCTACAATATAATCAACCATAAAACCATGGACTTGAACATCATGTGCTTTTAAAGTTCCTTTTGCTACGATCTGGTCAACTTGAGCAATTACAATACCCCCTGAATTATGAACCGCAGCAGCCATTTCCAACTGATCAGAGAAAACAGCCTCTTTGCATAGGGAAATATTCCCACTTTCATCAGCTATAGAACCTTTGATAAAGCAAATATCCATAGGAAATGATTTATATAGAAGGTACTCTTTGTCTTCTATTTTCACTAAAGAAACAACTTCTTCTCCAGAATCTATAGCTGCCTGATTTGCTTTACAACCTTCAAGTCTAGGGTCAGCAAATGTTTTTAAGCCAACATGGGTTAAAACTCCTGGCTTTCCTCCTGCAATTGCTCTTAATATATGACTAATAACCCCTTGTGGAAGCATGTAGGATGCTAATTTATTTTCCACAGTTAATTTGTTTAACCTTGGCTCTAAGCCAATATGACCGCAAATAAGTTTTTTAACTAGACCCTCTTCGCCAAGACGATTTGCCCCTCTTTCAGCTGCATCACCAACAGCTGCACAGTGTACAACTGTAAGATCTTTAGGAGACTTTGTTTGGATATATCTATTTTGCAGAGCTACTAGCAAATCTTCTGGAACTCCAAAACCAACAAAACCACCAATACCTATTGTCATATTATCATTTACCATTTCGGCTGCTTGCTCACGTGTAATTACCTTGCTCACATCAAAACCTCCTTTTAATTAAATAGAATTATTTTTTAATACAATATGTTTATTTCACTTGATTACTTTGTTATGGAAGCATAGGGAACATGGAAAATAAAACTACTGCAACTATAGTACCAACTGCAGGAGTAACTACTGTAAGCCAAAATATAGGTCCATATGCATCCTTATGTGTTTCATTACATAGGCCATTTGTAACTGTAACAATATATCCGTTATGTGGTAATGAATCTAAAGCTGCTGATGAAATGGACATTGTTCTGTGTATTGCGCCAGCTGCAACACCTCTTGCTAAATAAACAGGCCCTAATAGAGGGGCTGCAATTCCTAACCCACCTGATGCAGAACCAGTTATACCTGCTATAACTGTTGTACCTACGGCAATACCAACAAATTCTGGGCCTGGAATATTAACCATTGCATTTACGGCAACTGGAAAAGCTAGAGAAGCCTGAACTACTGCACCAAAACCAACAACAGCACAAGTATTACTTATAGAAAATATAGAGGTTTTACAGACTTCTCCTACATTATCAAGGACTCTCTTGTTATCTTGATATTTATTTAGAATAATAAATACTAGTATAGAGCCGACAAATACGCCTGCTTCAAGGGGAAGTATTGGCTTGCCATCAACCTTAAAATTAATTAGTATAATTGTGATAATTAATGGAATCAAAGCCATAATTCCATTAGGCAGCTCTGTGTCTTCCTGAAAATTATCCATAGATTTCGCTACAAAGTGCTCGCCATTGGCTTTTGCCTTATTTACCATTCTATATAAAAGGAATGCTCCTAACAGAAGGATAACACCACAGGAAATAAAGCCTATTACTGCACCCGCCATTAAGTCTGTTCCTAATACTTGTGCAGGTATAGCATTATGAATCTGTGGAGCACCTGGTGCAACCATAGCAAAAGTAGAACATCCAAATGTTAATGCAGCTGGAATAAATCTTCTAGGCAAATCAGCTTCCTTAAAAACTTCGATAGCGATAGGAAAAACAGCAAAACTTGCAACAAAAGCACTAACTCCACCATAAGAGATGATACCACAAGCCAAAGGGATTGATATTAAGGCCATTTTTGCACCGAAAATCCTAACAATCATTTTTGCTATTGCTTTAGCACCATTTGTAACCTCATACATTTTCCCCATTAAAGTACCTGTTAAAAAAATTAAAAAATTATTTTTTAAAAAACCAACAAAACCCTCCATATAATTTGACTTCAAAGCATCATATAGATTAATCCCTCCTGTTAAGGCCACAATAACAGAACAGGCTATAGCTATGATAAAAATGTTTACTCCCTTCATTACTAAAATCATTAATAAACCAAGTGCAATTATAATGCCAATCAAACTTACCATTTCTGCCCCTGACATGTGCTAACCTTCCTTTCATTTTTTATTGTTTGTGTTAATATTTTATTAACAAATTAAGTGTCATAAAATATTTTTCAAAAATTATTTATTATTAAATTTAGGAGTCCTCTTTTCGAGAAACGCTGTCATACCTTCGTCCTTATCTTCTGAAGCAAATGTAAGTGCTGCTAAATCTTTTTCAAGCTCGAGAGCATTACCTAAATCTAAATCAGCACCTTTATTAATAGATATCTTAGAATATTTAATAGCCATTGGAGCCTTGGAAATTATAGTGCCCATCATGTTTTTGGCCTCATTTAAAAGTTCTTCAGCAGGAACTACCTTGTTAACAAGTCCAATAGCAGCTGCCTCGTCAGCCTTTACCATTCTTCCTGTAAAAATAAGCTCCTTTGCTCGTCCACTACCTATAAGCCTAGGTAATCTTTGTGTTCCTCCAAAGCAAGGGATGACACCTAAATTTACCTCTGGTTGTCCCAAAACAGCCCTTTCGGAAGCAATTCTTAAATCACAACTCATTGATAGTTCACATCCTCCACCTAATGCATATCCATTTACCGCTGCGATTACAGGCTTTCCTAAGGCTTCAATCTTATTAAATGTACCTTGAGCATATTCTGCATAGTTCCTGCCTTCTTCTGCTTTGTACGGTTGCATTTGAACAATATCTGCCCCTGCAACAAAACCTTTTCCTTCGCCTGTTATAATAACTCCTAAAATCTCCTCATCTGAACTTATGCTATCAATGATAGTATTTAACTCATCTAAAGTTTGATTGTTTAGTGCATTTAGGGCCTTTGGTCTGTTCATAATAATAATTGCAACAGATCCTTCAATATTCACTTTAATGTTTTCAGGATTTAAATCCTTTAATGCTACTGTTTTCATAAGATCATCCTCCTCTGTTTTTTATACTTAAATATACTTGCAATATCCTTGCCAAAAAAATAACATAGTGTTTTTTATTAAATTAAAAAATAGAAAGATAAATTATCTTCCTATTTCTTATCTGTATTATGTTTTTAAAATGCTACTATAGCTATAATCAGTGGTTTTTTACCTATACAAGCTTAGAATAGATTATGTTTTATTAACAAAATAAAATATAAAAATATAGATATTTCTCGAAAAAATGTACACACAAAATTATCAATAGCTAATTAATAAAATAGAAATTATCATTTTTGAGATAAAAAATTAACAAAATTGATGATCCAAATAAAAGAATATGCTTATGTATTAGTAAATATCGAGCTTTTCAAGCATATTCCGACAAAAAAAGATAATATTATCTTTTTTTAGACAAATGACTCAAAAAAGAGACATATCTAGTGTAATAAAAAATCACATTTTTTATTTCTTACTACAACTATTATATACTAAAAATTTAAGGACTCATTGAATCAACCAGTCCTTAATATAGTTCTAATCTAATCTATCTTCTGAAACTTCTTTAATAAACGTATGAAATGATTGGATTCACGAAGTACGTGGTCTCCTAGTAAAGGTATTATTATAGACCTAATCTTACAATCCAGTAACCCTTCTGTGCCTTGGGCGTTAAAATCACTAACCCTCTTTGTAGCTTCTAGACTTTCATCTGTAATTTCATCAATTGGTAAGCACTCTTTAATAGCTTCCTCTACCGCTTCTGTCAATTCATCAAATTCGTTAGCAAAATTATTGGCTATATTAATTAAATCATTTTCAGTCGGATCAAGTAATCCACGTATGAATTTTGAATGCTCTGCCATAATTCTATTCCAGAATAATTCCTGCTCATAGATTTCTTTTTCTACATCAATTTTTTCTCTGTTTTGAAGTCTAACAATCATTCTTAGGTACAATTTTGCTTCCCTTAAAATATGATCAATTAATAAAGGATAGTTGGTTGTAAACATGTTGCAGGATAAAACATTAGATAAAACATTGGTTTTAAAATCTATTATAGCTGTTATTAAACATATTGCTCTGTGATTAAGCATGTATATTGTCTGTTCAAACATAGGGTTGAACATCGTACATTCTCCACCCATTAGTTCCATTTCTGCCTGTGTAATATAGGTTGGTATATTTACACCTGTATAGTATGAGGTTAGGTTTTCAGCCTTTAGGGTATATGGTGTTACCACTTCTCCTGATTGAATAACACTAGGGCTTACAATCCCATTTGATAAGCAAACAACCTCCCATAAAAGCTTATCAAACTCCATTCTCAAGTTATCTGCCTGTTGAGAGTAACTTACATCCCTTGGTGTAAACCCTACTTGTAAGAAAAATGAGTGTTCCTTCATAATTCTAGCAAAAAAAAGATGAGTTTCTAAAGATTGTCTTATAAATGCATTACTTGATAACATAATACTCCTCCTTTTTAAATGTAATTTCCCTATGTTATCATAGTATTAATTTTTTTAGAATTTGTTACAGTTTTTTTTAAGTTCATCTTTTTGAAACTTTATATAATATTAATCCTCTACATAAAAGTAAAAGTTTTCTATCATAGTCCTTATAAAGGTAACATCCATAAAAAAAGTGCATATTATATAGCACCAAAAGATATTGGAGGGGTTTTATGAATAATATAGACTATTATCAAATGATGGGATATCCCACTTGTTCACCAATTGCGGAATGTACTACAGAAAGTTTAGAATCTATGTATCCAGAAATATATCATAGAGTTTATCCTAAAGTTATGCATATGTGTATGATGATGGACCATCCAAATAATCCAGAAATGTATCCTTGCCCAAGAAGAGAAACCGTTGAGCGTATGGCGGATGATATTTATATGCAAACTATGATGGAAATGGGTGGAGAATGGGAAGATTGGCAGCCTATGTCTCAACAATTTCCAGAATTTGGCCGAGATAGGTTTGGTCGAAGACCATTCCTTCGTGACCTCATATTCATACTATTGATTAGACAGCTTCTGCGTAGAAGGGGCCGTATATTTTAATCTTAAATTAAATGTTTAATATGTTGCCTTTGAATAAAATTATTAGATGTAGTTAAAAAAACAGATCATGATTAAATTATCACGATCTGTTTTCAGTAATTTTAAAAAATGAGAATCTATTTTTAGAATTCTCATTTTTTATTTATTTCTTATTTAAACTGATATACTCTTCAATCTTATCATTTAAAGCTGAAGCACAAATTCCTAAAATAAGTAGTGTAAGTACAAGAAGATGTAGAAGAAGTTAAGTCCTATATATTAACACAGCAAAATAAATACTAAGGTATAACATGTTTTAATCAAGAAAAAATTTTTATAAATTAATTTTTAAAAATAGTTGATTATTTCTTCCTAAATTCCTTTTATATAGTGTAAGACGAAGCAAGTTGGCCGACGAGAAAGTCTTGCAAAATAAAAATATATTATAAAAGGAGAGATTATTATGGGCAGAAGAAAAGAATATATTGATACGCTTGTTTTATCTAAACAAGAAATAAATTCAATTAAAAGAGCACAATTTGAAATGAGGATGGAAGGTTTTACTAATCAAAATGAAGAGAAGCTTAGACAAAGGCTATCGGCTTTTACAAATGTGTTATCGTTTGCATTTAAGTTACCAACTGCTGTAACTTTAGCAGCTGCCGCAATTTCAGCAATAACTTCATCACCAAGTGAGCGTGATGTCATAATTAATGTTTGTAGAAATGGAGAGGATTATTTAGAACAACTTTGGAATATAATGGATGACAATCCAAACTACGAATTAATAGAAGTACAATTACCATTTCTTGAATTTATTGATGAGGGATTTAGAATTGTTCAAGGTAGAGGAATAGTTAAAGCAGTAAAAGTTGGAGGTTATTGGATACCGATGTAATAATTTAAATTAATACAAGAAAACCTCATTGATTTGTTAAAATCAATGAGGTTTTCTTTTGCATTAATTTTGAGAATTAGTAATTAAGTCATTAATATACTCATAATCAAATTTATCATCTATAATCTTATAATATCCATCTTTAAATTTAGGTCTGGGGGAACTAATCCATAGAATGGTTAAATTATCTAGCCATATTTCGTTAATATGTACCTCTGTCCCATATCTTGTTGGTGAGGTCTCAAATTCAAACATACCAGAATAGTAAATATCTCCATGGTTATGAATTTCATCCCAATTTGATTTCTCTTTTAAAGGCACTAAATTCAAATCACTAAAATATTCAAATATACGAGTAGTGGTATTTAAATTATGAGTAGACTTCTTTATTGTATCATTAGGGTGAGGGTGATTTTCGCTAAAATGGAAACCATTTAGAGTATCAGAGTCTAGCTCAACTAATGGGTTATATGGGATTTTATAATATATATAATGTTGGTAAATGAATGTTGCTAAAAATAACAGTATTAATGCTATAAATATATATTTAAACTTCTTCATGTTTATAATCAAATCCTTTCTACATTTAAACTATTTTATTTATGTTGCCTACGAGTATATCATACCTAAAATAGATACTTTGTCGTAAATTGTTATAGAAATATTACAGTTTTATTTCAATTTATATTTATATATTACTTATTAACGGAAACATTGTATTTTAATTACTAAATCTATCTCTATATAATTAAGTATTTATATATGCACAGGATATTAAGAAGACATAAAAATAATTAGAAACTTCTATATACACTATAAAAGCTTCTAATTAATAAAATTAACATTATACTATTTTTTTAATAATACTATTTTAACTATAGTAATTTTTCAAGAACTTTAAAAAAGGGCTATTGCAAAATTTATACTTTGCAATAGCCCCGTTGCGTCTGCCTTACTCGTACCTAAGCGCCTCGATAGGATCAGCCTTTGCCGCCTTCCTTGCGGGGTAAAGCCCGAAGAAAATACCTACCACAGCAGAAAAAACAACTGCTATTATAACCACCTGCGGCTTAACAATGGCACTTATTCCAAAGGCCATGCTGCCTATTGCCACAACGCTTGTTCCAAGTATCGTGCCTATAATTCCCCCTGCCGCCGAAATTATAGCAGACTCCACGAGAAACTGAAGAAGAATATCCTCCGTTCTTGATCCAAGTGCTTTTCTAATACCGATTTCCCTCGTTCTTTCGGTAACGGAAACAAGCATAATATTCATAATGCCTATGCCTCCAACCACAAGGGAGATAGCTGCAATTGCGCCTACAACAAGGGAAAGTGTGCTCATCATGCCGTCAATAGATTTCATTTCCTCCTCGGCAGTATAGTATCTTACATTTTCAGGCTTTATCCCCTTTGCCCTGCTCACATAGTTTATGAACTTTGTTTTAAATTCATCAACACTTATATCTTTTGAAGAACTTATCTCAATAGACCAAAACAAGCCATCCTTTTCTGTTATAGCTGTTTCGGGAACATAGGTTACGGCTCTTGTTCCACTGCCACCCAAAAGCTTTTTAAGGGCTGAATCATTGTTCTTATAAATTCCCGTAACTGTAAACTCCACAAGATTCTCGTTAACCTGAATTCTCAAAATCTTACCTACAGCGTTTTCTGCTCCGAAGATCTCCACGGCTGTTTTGTCTTCGATAATTATGTAGGGCCTTGAATTTTTGATATCGTTATTGGAAAACATCTTTCCGTGTATAATATTAAGCTTCTTGTACGCCTCAGGGTTTTCTGCCAATCCCTCAAGGCTTGCATCCTTCATAACCCTTCCATTTTTAATTTTTCCAGAAGCTCTGGCTCCTGCGCTTATATATTGCACCTTATCTCCAAAAGCCTCTTTTATATTCTCTATATCCTCATAGGTGTAGGTCTCGTTCGAAGTATAATAGTCGCTTTCAGACATTATGTAGCTGTAGGCCAGAGTTGTACCGACATTTTCAAATTCAGCAGCAATAACGCTTCTCATAGTATCTCCGAGAGAAACTATTGAAATAACAGAGCTTATTCCTATAATCATTCCAAGCATTGTAAGGAAGGAGCGCATTTTATTTACTCTGATGGAAGAAAAGGCCAGACCTATATTTTCAAAAATAAGCATTATTCTGCCTCCCTCCTTCTGTCCTCAATAATCTGCCCATCACGAAAGCGTATAATTCTTTTGGTGTATTCGGCTATGTTATCCTCGTGGGTAACAACGATCACAGTTACTCCCTCATTGTTAAGCTCAGTAAAAAGGTCCATAATTTCCTCAGAAGAAGAAGTATCAAGATTTCCCGTAGGCTCGTCAGCTAAAATAATTGATGGCTTATTGGCAAGAGCCCTTGCAATGGCTATCCTTTGCTTCTGACCTCCAGAAATTTCGTTGGGCATGTGATGAAGTCTTTCTCCTAAGCCTACCTTTTCCAGCAGTTCTATTGCTCTTTCCCGCCTTTCCTTCTTTCCCATCTTTGCATACACCATAGGTAGCTCAACGTTTTTAAGCGAAGATGTTCGGGGAATCAGGTTAAAGGATTGGAAAACAAAGCCTATTTTTTTGTTTCTTATAGAAGAAAGCTCCCTGCTCTCCATTTTAGAAATATTAATTCCGTCCAGCTCGTAAACTCCGCTTGTAGGCCTGTCAAGACAGCCGAGAACGTTCATAAGTGTTGATTTTCCCGAGCCTGACTGACCCATTATGGCAACAAAATCCCCCTCCTCTATGGAAAGGCTTACATCTCGCAGTGCATGAACCTGAACAGCGCCTGTGTCGTATATTTTGCTGAGATTTTCAATTTTTATAATACTACTCATTCACAATCACACTCATTCCGTCTGTCATAAAGGCATTGGGGTTAAGCACAACCTTATCTCCTTCTTTAAGCTCATCGCATATGATCTGAACCTCTAGCACATCCTCTACTCCCAGCAAAACATTTAATTTCTTAACCGTTTTGTCTTCTTTAAGAACAAAAACACTATATGTATTGTCGCCATTATCTATAAGTGCCTCTAAAGGAATAACAAGTGCATCTTGAGCAATGGCTGTTTCAACCTTGGCCGAAGCGTTAATTCCCGCAATAAGCCCCTTTGTATCCCCAGTCACATCAATTTGGACAGGAATTATTCTCTCGTTTGACCCCTGTTTCTGCTCTCCTGTGGGACTTATGCGTGACACAATGCCGTCAACTTCATCGCCATTTAAAATATCTGCGCTTATTTTAACCTTTTGCCCTATTTCCATCTTCGCTATATCATATTCACTTACATTCGCTACCATTTTAAGGGTATCAATATTTTCAATTTCAAACATAGGCTTTTTATCATCTATCTCGTCGGCAAAACGGCCCACCTTTGCATTGACCCTCGTTATGGTTCCTGCTATAGAGCTTTTAACCTTGCAGTCCTCAAGCTCCTTTGTCTTTCTTTCAAGTTCCTTTTTTGCGATTTCTATGCTTTTTGATCCAGAAGCATTGTTTGAAGAAATTTTTGCATTTCTTATCTCTGCCAACTGTGCATCGGTGGCCTGAACCTTTCCGTCCACCACATTAAAGGCATCAACCTTTCTTTTCGCCTCGTTAAGAGCATTTTCCTTGTCCGTAAGCTCCCACTTACTTGCCATTCCTGAATCGTATAATACCTTTATACTTTCGTATCTGCTTTTAGCTGTGCTATACATTTCCAAGGCAGACTCATAGCTCCTTTGGCTGCTTTCCAGCTCTTCCTTAAGCCTTTGCTCTGCTAAAGCTGCAGAGATTTCCTTACTGCTTTTTCCTTCAGTGTTTTGTATCTGCAAGAGCTCAACATTGTCCTTAAGCTTCTGAATTTCCTCTTCAAGATGGCTTACATCTAGCACCGCAAGTACCTGATCCTTTTCCACCTTGTCTCCTTCCTTAACATCAATGGAAAGTATTTCATAGTGAAGTCTTGACACCACCTCAACGCTTTCCGTTCCTTCAAGCGGTGCCTTAAGACTTAAAGTAGATTTTATGTCTTTTTTAACAACATCGGAAACACTTACAGCCATCCCACTGTTAGCAGGCGATTTACGCTTAGCATTTACACTAACCACACCTAAAATAAGAGCAAGAGCTACAACGCCCATGATAATTTTCTTTTTCCGCGAAATTTTCATATTGATCCCCCTTGTAAATAATTAGTTCATTAATCGCAACTTTATTATACACTATAATTCTTAAAAAAGGATAAATAACATTCTTAAGAATTCTTTAAGAAACAAACTGTGTTCTTAAATATTAATTTAACTTCATATTCTAGTAAACTTATCTTAGTGTAAATTTACTAGCACATGAAGTTAATTTTATAAAAAATAAACAGCATCTCCCTCAGCTTCTTGGAAGTGCTGTCTTTAATTAAATCATCACATAAGAATTTTTTATCTTAGTGCAACAACCTCAATTTCAACTAGAGCATCCTTAGGTAATCTTGCTACCTCTACACATGATCTAGCCGGATAGCTTTCTGTAAAGAATCTTTCATATACCTTATTTATTCGTGGAAAATCACTCATATCCTTTATGAATACAGTGGTTTTAACAACCTTTGAAGAGTCCACTCCTGCTTCTTTCAATATAGCAAAAACATTCTTAAGAGATTGCTCTGCCTGTTCCTCAACATCCTCTGGCATTTCTCCTGTAATAGGATCAATTGGCAACTGTCCTGAGGTATATATCATGCCATTAGCCTCTATAGCCTGTGAATATGGTCCTATGGCAGCCGGTGCCTCCTGTGTAAAAATTAGCTTTTTCATTTACAATCACACTCCTAAATGTATATATATTTGTTCTTTCGTAAAATATCTTACTTTCTTCTAATAACCCTTCCTGCACGATTTCCAGTATGTCTGCCGTGGTCGATAACCATCTCTCCGTTTATAATTACATAAGCAATTCCTTCAGGATATTGGGTAGGGTTAGTAAAGGTTCCTTTGTCTATTATTGTATCCTTGTCAAAGATACAGATATCTGCCAATAAGCCTTCTTTAATTTCTCCTCTATCCTTTATGTTAAAGGTGGCAGCAGGCTTCTTGGTCATCTTATAAACTGCTTCCTCAAGAGTTAATGCTTTATCCTCTCTAACGTATTTTCCAAGTACTCTTGGGAAGGCTCCGTATACTCTTGGATGAGGCTTACCTCCTAAGAGACCGTCTGAGCATACATTCATTTCCGGAAGTCTCATGAAGGTCTGTACATGCTCCTCTGTACCATAGAAGTCTACCATTCCTACGGCATTTTCTTCTTCTAGTAGAAGGTCAAAAGTGGCATTATAGGGATCCTTTCCTCTAAGCTTTCCTAATTCTATGAGGCTAAGGCCAACAGCATCCTCATTTTTGCTGCTCTTTACGCTGGTAACAAATATCTGATCAAGGCCTGCAAATTCAACGAAGTTATCCCATCCATGTATTCCGTTTTCTATGTCATATATCATCTTTTTCCTGAGTTCTGCATCTTTAAGACGTTCGATTACCCTATCTGTTCCTCCGTCATGAACCCAAGGAGGAAGAATAACACCAAGCATTGTGCTGCCTGCTACATAAGGATATTGATCAAAGGAAATGCTGATACCTTCAGCCTTTGCTTTTTCTAAGAGCTCGATAACTTTTTCAATCTTATCCCAGTTTTTCTTTCCACAAACCTTAAAGTGAGAATAGTGAATTCTAACTCCGGATTCTCTTCCTATTTGTATTACTTCTTCCATAGAATCTAATATTGTATCTGCTTCGCTGCGCTGATGTATTACAAATACTCCGTCATACTCAGCTACAACCTTACACATTTCAATTATCTCTTTTGATTCAGAGTAAGCACAGGGCATGTATATAAGTCCGGTGGAAAGTCCAAAGGCACCGGCCTCCATTTCTCTTCTTGTAATTTCTACCATCTTATTCAGTTCTTCCTCTATAGGCTGCCTATTATCCAATCCCATAGCCTCCATACGTATATTGCCGTGAGGTACTAAGTAACACTCGTTAAGTCCCGGTCTTACCTTCTCAATCATAGAAAGATAGCCTGCAGTATCCTTGTAGGTCCAATCTATTTCATCACTATCTCCATCAAGTCCTGCCAAGTTTTTTCTCCAGGGACTTATATATTCTACCGGTAGCGGTGCCATGGAAATACCGTCCTGACCAAGGATCTCCGTAGTAACTCCCTGCATTACCTTAGGCATAACCTCTGGCTCTATAAGAATCTGAAGGTCGCTATGACTGTGCGTATCAATAAAGCCTGGAGCTACCACAAGTCCTTCAGCATCAATAACATCAGCATACTTAGCTTCAATATTCTCTCCAATTTTTTCAATTCTGTCACCATTTATTAACACATCAGCTTTATATCCTTTATTTCCGCTTCCATCAACAACAAGGCCATTTTTAATTAATTTTTTCATGTAGCTTTCACCCCACAAATATTAGTTGTTAAAATTGATGTAATATATCTCTTAAGTCCTATTTAAATTCTACTACCGCTGCAGGCTCAGTAAATTCTATTTCTGGTGCAGGCTTAATACCCATTTTTCTATCTAATGCTGATACCAAGAATATTACCGCGAAGGCTATGATGCCGCCGGGAACCATTGAATTGAGGCCCCAAGGCGTATTAAGACCATAAATCCATATAGCAGCTACTATAGTACCACTAACAATTGATATGAAACCTGCTCTTTTGGTAACATTTTTATAAAAAATAGCGCAGATAAAGGCTGCGAAAGGTCCTGCACTTCTTAGTGCGAAGGCTCCCATCATAACGCTAATGATGTTTGAAGCTGTTAAAGCAACTGTTAGTCCTACAATACCAACCACTGCCATTGTTACACGTGAAATCCAAATCTCTTTATTATCATCTTTAACGCCTTTATTTATATAAGGTCTAAAAATATCATTAGTAAACATTGTAGCAGTACCAATCATATTACCGGAAGCACTGCTCATGGTTGCTGCTACGATAGCTGCAAGTACTATACCTGCAACCACAGCGGGAGCAAATGTTATTGTTGATTCTGCTAAAGCATTTTTCTGAGCACCGTTTGCTGCAAAGCCATCAATGCATACATAAGCTACCAAACCTATGATAGCGGGAACCATAGCATAAACAGCTGATAAAACACCGGCGATAATAGAGCCTACCTTAGCGGACTTTCCGTCCTTTGCAGAGCAGTAAGTTTGCACTATTTCCTGTCCTGTTGGGAAAGTCATGAAATACATGGCAATATATCCGATTATAGTTGGAAGTCCTATTTTAGTCATGCTGATAAGATCAAGGTTATTACCTGAATTATCAGTAACTGTCTTGGCCTTTTCAAATAATACTGAAAAACCGCCAACTGCACTGTTGTTAACAATTATAACCATAGCAATGGTCATTCCAATGGTTATGAATAAAACGTGCATCATGTTTGCTGCTGTAACAGATTTGAATCCTCCTACCATGGTGTATATGATAACAACCACTGTAGTAATTATAGCAGCTATCTTAAATTCAACTCCGGTAACAACGTTAATTATTGAAGCAGTAGCTATTATCTGTGCACCGGTGGCCATAAACAAGGCTGCAATGGAGGTAATTGCAGTAAAAATATGTGATTTCTTACCATATCTTTTGCTGATTATCTCAGGAACAGTATTGGCCTGTGCATTTCTGAAATAAGGAGCAATAAAGGAAACTAGAACGAAGCCTATACCCGCTGCAATAGCGTACCAGCCTGCAGATATTCCATATGTAAAAACATTAGTTGCTATACCCGTGGTACTGGCACCGCCTGTATTAGCTGCAAAGAGTGTACTTGCAAGCATTACAGGTCCTAGAGATTTACTTGCCATAAGAAAATCATCGTTACTCTGATTTTCTGTCTTGCTCTTTTTACGGCTTGATACAAAAAGTCCAAGAGCAACAGTTGCCGCCATGTATAGCAAAATTATTACCAATGCCATAATCTGAGTACTGTTCATATTAATCCCTCCTGTTTATTCTCTTTTTTTACTTTTATTTAAGTAATGCCTTCATAACTCCGTAATAGCACTGAGTTACTGAAGTTAGCTGCTCAATTTCAATGTACTCATTTACTGTATGTGCTAGATTTTCTTTTGAAGGCCCTATACCAAGAGTCTTGATGTTAGCCTCTCCTGCATAGTGACTGCCATTGGTGCAGAAATTATATTCAGTAATGGAAGGATTAAAACCCATAGCCTTTATTTCAGCGTAAACAACTTGAACAAATTCTTCCCTTTCATCATAGAGCCAGCCCGGGAAGAATCTCTCTCCCTCAATTTCATTGCCAGTATAGCACATTTCCTTTCCTATAGAATAGGAAGCCTTAACCTTAAGCTGAGGATCCTTTTTCATCATCTCTTCAAGAAGTTCTGTTATAGGTGCCAATACACTTTCTTTTGTTTCTCCTACTAAAAGTCTTCTGTCATATGTAGCTCTACAGTACTCAGGTACTACTGACGCTCCAGGATAAGGACTTGACTTAATATCTGTAAGCTCTAGAATACCATCTCCTAAAACCTCATGGTGTGTTGGCTTTAAGGTTCTTATAGCTTCGATTACATGAGCCATTTTATATACTGCATTGATACCTTTTTCAGGATTTGCCGAATGGCAGGGCTTTCCGAAGGTTTCGATTATTATTTCTCCTCTACCTCTCTGCCCAATTTTAATATTAAGCTCAGATGCTTCACCTATAACTACATAGTCGGGCTTTACTCTTTCACTTATTGATCTTGCGGCAACACCTTCAAAGCATTCCTCATGAACCACTCCTGCTACATAAATATCTCCAGCAAAATCTCTATTGCAGTCCTTTGCAAAGTTTGCTGCGGCACAAACCATTGCAGCCACAGCCCCCTTCATGTCTGAGCTGCCTCTTCCGTAAATTCTTTCATGGTGAATCTCTCCTCCGAAGGGTGAATAGGTCCATTCATCAGGGTTTGTTACGGGAACTGTATCTATATGACCATCAAAGAGTATTTTTTTGCCAGGCTTATTTCCTTTTATATGGCCTATGATGTTTCCATATCCATCTATTATTACGTCATCAAAGCCCAGGGCCTCGAAATTTCTTTTCAATGCATTAGCAACCTTATCCTCTTGTCCTGAATAGCTTTGAGCTCTTATAAGCTCCTGACATAAAGCTATAACCTTTTCTTCTCTTTCTTTACTCAACATTTTTATCACCTCTTAATATTTATCTTTTCTCATAGCTTGAATATTTTCCATTCCAAACAATATCTATATAATTTTCTTTGTCTGTATCTCCCTCTGTGCTAAAAAACAGCACCCTTGAGTTTTCATCTAACTTAAGCTTTTCTCTCATCCAAGCCAGGTTATTGTTAGTCATTATTTCAGCTACACAGCCTAAGGTAGCAGCTCCGCTTTCACCAGAAATGACCCTTTCATCTCCTTTAGGTGGATTTCCTAAAATTCTCATACCTTCTGCAGCTGTATAGTCTGGGCAAGATATAAAGTTATCCGCATAATCCTTAAGAATATTCCAGCCTATGGTACATGGCTCACCGCAGGCAAGACCTGCCATTATAGTATTCATATCACCTGTTACAAAACGTAGCTTTCCGTCATCGGCCTCTGCTGTTCTGTAAATACAATCAGCTTTATTAGGCTCCACTATAGTTATAATCGGTCTATCTTCACCATAAATAGCTGAGAATAAACCTGTGATAGCACCGGCCATGGAACCTACCCCTGCCTGAAGGAAAATATGTGTTGGCTTCTCCTCTCCAAGCCTCTTTAACTGTTCATAAGCCTCATAGCCCATGGTGCTGTAGCCCTGAATAATCCAGGTAGGAATGTCTTCATAGCCCTCCCAGGCTGTATCCTGTACCATTACCCAACCCTTTTCTTCAGCCATGCTGTTTGCTAAACGTACTGCTTCGTCATAGTTTAAATCGGTTATTGAAGCTTCTGCTCCTTCTGCAATAATGTTGTCCAGCCTTTCCTTAGCACTGCCCTTTGGCATATATACCACAGAGTGCTGTTTTAGCTGTTTTGCTGTCCAGGCTACTCCTCTTCCATGATTACCGTCGGTGGCAGTAACAAAAACTATATCTCCAAGTTTTTTTCTCACTTCTTCAGAGATTAATTTCTCATATGGCATTTCTGCTATACTGCTGTTAAGTCTCTTAGCTAAATAATTTCCTAAAGCAAAGCTGCCGCCTAGCACCTTAAAAGCATTTAATCCGAATCTATAGGATTCATCCTTTACATATATGTCTCCTAACCCTAATTCTTTAGCTAAATTCTCCATATTTCTTAAAGGTGTTTCGTTATAAACCGGAAAGCTTTCGTGGAAGCTCTTCACCTCCTTAACTATATCAATGTTAAAAAAACCTAAAGGATATTTCTGTCCTTTTTTACGTTCAAATTGTACCATCTTAAAGGTTTCTTTCATCGTTCCGTCCTCCTTCTATCATTTTGTCAGTATTAATAGCTTTTTCTTATTAGTTACTGTCACTTTAATATTGAGCAATTTTCGTGCCGAGATTTAAAAAAAAGACTATTTTTTTTGATGGCATTTACATAGCTGGTTTCAGAAAGTGCATATTTCAAAGGATATAAGCCAAATAAATAAAAAAGACGCTTACAAGCCCAGCTAATAAACGTCTAAGTTAACCCTTAAATGCAATTACATTTAATAACATATTTTACTTAAATTGTTTTTCATTTTTAAAATTGAATTTTCATTTTTAAAATTGAATTTTCATTTTGAAAATAATTTCATTTCTTCAATACTTCCTCCAGTCTTCTGTAAAAGGTGGTTAAGCTAATGCCCAGGCTCACCGCTGCCTTTCTTTTTCCTTCCGTTGTATCCCCAAAAATACTTAAGGCCTTCTGTATTTCCCTAAGCTCCAGTTCCTTAAGGGGTGTTATTGTATCAGAGTTATTATTGATTATAATCTCTGTGGAAACATCCTTAAAAAAATCCACCGAAAGGGTTTTATCATTTAATACTCCGTCGCTTTCCATCATATTAACCATGAATTCAACGGTATTTTCCAGCTCTCTTACGTTTCCTCTCCACATATGGTTCTTTAACAACTCCATAGTACTTCTTTCAATATAGATGTAAAACTTATTAAGCAAGCGGCTATATCTTTTGATGAAATAATTCGTAAGTTCTTCAATATCCTCTCTTCTTTCTCTGAGGGGTTTAATACTGAGAGGTATAACATTCAGTCTATAATACAGATCTTCTCGGAACTTTTTTGTCTCTATCATAGCTTTAAGATCCTTATTAGTAGCCGCTATAACCCGAACATCTATAGGTATCACCTGGTTAGAACCAATACGGGTAATTGTCCTTTCTTGTAGTACTCTTAACAGCTTGGCTTGAAGATATATAGGCATGTCTCCTATTTCATCTAAAAATATTATCCCCTGATTTGCAAGCTCGAACTTTCCTATTCTTCCCTTTGGGTCCGCTCCACTGAAGGCTCCTTTAACATATCCGAAAAGCTCGCTTTCCAGTAGTGATTCAGGGATAGCGGCACAGTTAACAGCAACAAATTTCTGATTCCTTCTGTCACTTTCTCTCCATATGGCGGTGGCCACCATTTCCTTACCAGTTCCGCTTTCTCCTGTAATCAGTACTGTTGAATTTGAGCCGGCTACCTTCATTATATTTCTTTTTAATCTTTTTGTTGCTTCACTGCTGCCGATAATATTTTTCGCATCTACAGTTTTTAGTGTAGCCGTCATTTCGTACAGATCAGAATGTATAGTTTTAATATTCTTAAAGATAAGTATGCTGGTATACTGGTAATCTCTTAGCTCTAAGGGGTACACCTCTCCCATAATAAATATCTCTTTATTGTCTATTATCATCTTGTATTCCGAGGTATTGTTCAGCTCATCACCGGTATAAATGATTTCCACGGTCTTGCCTTTCACTGTGGATATGCCCAACTGCTTCTTGGCGCTCTCGTTTCCTCTTGTTATGATATTGCCTTTTCCCATTATCAATACACCCTGCTCCATATGATCAATTACACTGTCTAAGGTAGCTATTATAGATAATTTACTTTCTTTTTCCTTCTGTTCTAAGGCCTTGGCGGCAATAAAATACGCTATTTGATTAATAAACTCAAGGTAAAGCTTCTCATTTTGTAAAATCAAATCCCTTTGGTCCTTATTGCTTCCTACAAGTCCAATAATTCCTATGATCTCTTCATGAACCTTGATTGGCATGGAAATCTCTATGGTTTCCTGACAATTACTTCGGCTTGGGCAGTTAAAACACAAAAAATCCTCTCCGGGATTATGAATAGCCCTTATTTCTCCGGTATTTAAAATATGCTTATACACATAGCCCTCAGAGGACATGTCCTGATTTACATCTTCTGCATAAAGGCCTGTACCGGCTACACGGTATAATTTTTTATCCACTACCTCTACATCTACGCCGGACACCTGTGCGATTACATCTGCATATTTCTGAACGATATCCTGAATTGAAAATAAATCAAAATTCATATCTTCACCCTTTTTCTCTTTTTTATGTTTATAATTTTTATAATATATCAACAATTTCAAAAATTATTATTTAAGGGACTTTATCTTTGTTTAATTCTTTTATTACAGCCAACTTAATGATGAAATATAGGATAATTCCTGAAATAGCAAAAATATTGGAAGTAAAGATATATTACAAATACCCAGTGCTCTCATGAACTTTCCCCTACTTCTTATTCAAAAATAATTACACATTTTTATCTTGTTGGTAACTATATTTTTCTACAAAAACCTATAAAAACCTTCAACTTTATTCGACTTTCCTTAACTATACATTATCCAGCTTAACTTCATCCCTAGGAACTTCTGTATAGCTCTTTTCAACCTTAGAAAATATAATCTGTTTATCGTCATAATATAATTGTTGGACTAAATTGATTCTTATCAATATAGTTTTTAATTTCTACTAATATATCTAATTGTTTATTTTTCATCCTTATACCTCCTCGTATAATATGTTTAGAACCATTGTCTAAGCATATTTATTTTTTTATTGTTAATTAAGATATCCTAAGGCTAAAATGTAACTATAGAATAATTAGCAAAGGAAAATTTGGCTCTCATGATGCATTAGCTAAATATGCTGGTCTTACTTGGAGAACTAACTAATCTGGTAACTATTCAGCTGATACCACTAGAATGACTAAGACTGGTAACAAGTACCTTAGGTATTACCTAATAGAAGCTGCTAATAGCGTTAAGAACTATATTCCTGAATTCAAGGATTTCTATAGCAAGAAGTACGGTGAGGTTACTACTCACTGTCATAAAAGAGCACTTGCACTTACATCACGTAAATTAGTACGTCTGATTTTTAGCTTGCTGACTAAAAATCAAATCTACTACAGCAATAAAGTTGGAGACATTCAATAAAATATTTTTCTTTCTAAGCCTATTTTTTTCTTGAAAAATCATAGGTTATATTAAAGTTACCCTCTTTTAAAAGTTTTGTTTGATTTCTTTAAAAATCTTTTCTTGACATACTACCAGATTGCTAAATATGTATTCTTATTGTTAACAATTTTAAATCGCAACACGTAATGATACTCATTATCATCAAAGTATTGTCATATGTCTATGCCTATGTCAATGATTGCTATTTTTCTATTTTTTAAAACTTAATGAAAAAAATATATATTAATTTTTTAAAATGGTTGATTATTTTTTACTTAAATCTCTTTTATATAGTATAAGACGAAATAAGTTGGCCAATAAAGAGAGTCTTGCAAAATAAAAAAATATATATTATAAAGGGAGGAAATAAAAATGACAAGTGAATATGTTGTAAACAGACACTATACATTAAAACAGGTAAGAGATATTAACAGAGGTATGGAGGAATGTTTATTTCAACATTCTACGCAAACATCGTTAGCAAACAGAATTATAGCAGGAGGTATAACAGGCATAGGATTGTGGGTCACTGCTCCAGTAAGTGTTGTTATAGCTAATTTAGTTGCAGGATTAGTTTTTCAAACTTTATCAGACGTTCCAAACTCTAATTCCATAATGAAAAATGGCCATTATGATATGTTGAGAATAGAAACAATAATGTCACGTAATGGGTATACTGAATGTAAAGTAAGAATTGCTGTATTAAAGAAAGATAACGTAGAAATTTTTCAAGCCGTTATGCCTACTGCATACTTATCAAATGGTGTATGGATGGAAATAGAATAATCAAATAGTAGATAATAGAATAAACTGACACATTTTTAATGGTCAGTTTATTTTATTATTAAACTTTATTTTATCTTATATATAGAATATATTCTTATCTTAAATTAATAAATAATAAAGATGCAATTTTTTAACTAATATTTTTTACTTAATTATAATTGATAAATTAGTGAAGTTATAAAAATAAAAGTTAAGAATATCAATATAATTACCGGAATTAAGCGATGTATAAATAATGCCTCTTCACTCGGTTCAATATCATTCTTATACTGCCATCTTCTTCCCAACATAAAAGTTTTTCTAGGATTAACAATGCTATAAATTAAAACACCTAAAAAAATCAAGTAAACTAATGTACCAAATATTATATCCATAAGTATATCCTCCTTTTTACAATTGTATCGTAAAATTTACTTTGTTCCAAAATACGCTATTAAATAAAATTACGAATGAAAAAATCGTTCATTTCAAGTATAATATTTATCTTCTATAAGAAATAATCAATAGAAAGAATGATCATAATCACTTAGGGATATTCATAATTTATTCTTTATCTAAATTAATATAATCTTTAATCTTACCATTTAAAGTTGTAGCATAAATTCCTAAAATAAGTAGTGTTAATACAAAATAACTCCAACCTTTAGTCCAAGCACCAATAATTATAATCAATGTTAAACAGATATATATTAAATAAGTAATTTTATTGTATCTTGTACTTATATTATTGTATATACTATAACTTATCGTTATAATTAAAACTGCTAATGGATGAAAAATATTATAATTTAACCTTATATCACTGTCTAGCAATTCATAAGCTTTATTATCCATTAAAATTAATTTGTTATGATAATATATTATCAGTAAGCTCAGTATTGCTATTATCATATATTTTAATGACTTTGATTTAGTCATATATATTCCTCCAGAAACAGTATATTGAGAAGATCTAAATATTGAAAGTCATTATGTACCGAAGACTCTAGTCTAATGTTTTGTGTAATCAGTTTTTCATATAAACATAGCTATATCATATAATATTTTATGACAATAACCTCCTAGATGCGCTAATAAAAATACTTATACACTCTTTCTTATTTTAAAATATATTATACACAAAATTCTAGCAATCCAAGCACTGAAAAGATCTATAAATTGGTATATACTTCATAAATAAACCTAAATAAGGTTATTGAACCTAAGTCAATATTCTCAAAAAAATCTAGAAACCCAAACATATAAAATTGTTATAATGGGCATATACCCTTTCCTAACTATACTATAACTACATTCGTTTTGTTATTATAATCCTAGCATACTTAAAATAAATAACATGTCGTAAATTGTTATAGAAATATTACGATTTCATTTCAATTTATATATTTTTTTGCAGATTAATTTTTATATATTTGAATAAAAAATTAAAAGCTTCTATATGTAACACAGAAGCTTTTAACCTAATAAACTTAAAATCATATTATTTTAGTTATGACTTAATATAAACTAATTATTCTTTCAGAGACAGTAATTCTTCAAAGGACTTATGTACATCCTCTATAGCTATAGGGGAAAACTCAAAAGACTTTATACAGTTTATAAGTTTAATATTTAGCTCTTGAAAACAGTCTTCATCAAACTTTCCATCTATAAAACTATTTTTATGAACTAAAGGCTGAAACATTTCTAGTATTTTTTGTATAGAATCCTTATCCCCATTTTGTGCATTGTGAAAAACTTTCCGTAATTCTCTATCTTCCATATCTCCTTCCCTCCTGATTTAACTTTTTTATATATTTGAATATAGCTTTCTTCTTAATTTGTTTAATGCAGCCTTCTTTGTTTTATTAACTCCCTGCTTTGTAATACCAAGTTTTTTGGCGACTAAAGTGTCACTTTCCCCTGTAATGACACACATATATAAAATTTGTTTTTGTCTATCTGTAAGAGTATTAACAGCCTTTAATATTTTCTTATCATGAGAAATCTCATCATAACTACAGCTGCTATCTTTTACAACAAACTCGGTTATATCATCTAAAAAATCATTTTGACTATACTCAATGAGGTTCATTCTTTCTTCATTGAAATTAGGATCAATAATATTTAAGCTCAATTCTTCTCTTTGGCTTATTTGATTAGTTTTTTTCTTGATTTGCATTGCAGAGAAAACTATGGTTTTTTTTATATATCCATATAGATATACTTTAAAAGCATAGTTATTGAACTCATCTTGCAAACTACCTGGTAACATGTTACTTTTTAACTCATCATCAAGCTTTTGTCTCTTTAAAAAGTTTTCTGCTAATTGATTCATACTTTGATCCCTCCCATTTTATTTTTTCTTTAGTAAAACTAATTGTAACCTTCTTTAATATATAAAAGAGTTTTTAAAATTTTCTGTAAACCATTTTGTATATATTTATATAAATAGTTACTTTTTTACCATATATTCTCTTTATTTAGAACTTATGTTCTGTGAAAGGGTAAAAAAAATTATATATTTTCTTATCTTACAACTTCGTTTTGTCTCTTTTCCGTGACCAACTAAAGCACCTTATAAAAATATATATATCGTTAATTGCATCTTAATTTTTTTATTATTATAATTGTACAACAATTGAAATATATAATATGTCATAAATTGTTGTAAAAATATTACAATTTGATTGCAATTTATCTTCCTTATATTATTAAGTATCGACAAAAAAACATATCAATATTAAGTCTACTCGAGTTTCAATATCATTTTCTCTTGTACATGTCTCTAACAACACTCTAATTACTTTATTAAAAGCGCCATATTCCTCTATCTATATTTAAATTTCTTTTTACATATGGTTTACATATGTACCCATAAAATTATTTTAAATTAATATAGTACTCTCTTTAGTCCAATTTAAAGAACTCATTTTATAAAGTAAGGAGGTGTAATAATGGAAAATGAAGTATTAAAACTAGCTTCGACTCAAGGAATATGGGCAGCATTATCTGTAGCTCTTATTTTTTATATCTTGAAGGGGCAGGAAAAGAGAGATGCAAAGCAGGTTGAACGTGAGTCTAAGTATCAAGAAATAATCTCAACCCTAACAGATAAGTTAAATATTATAGAAGATGTAAAAAAAGATATTGAAGAAGTTAAATCTTATATATTAACACAGCGAAATTAAGACTAAATAGATCAAGTTTTATCAGAGTAAATCTTATTTATAAATTAATTTTTAAAGTTGGTTGACTATTTTGACCTAAATCTCTTTTATATAGTGTAAGACGAAACAAGTTGGCCAACAGAAAAAGTCTTCAAAAAATAAAACTATATTAAAGGAGAGATATATTATGCCTAAGTGGAGATCAGAGGTAGTAGAAACTATAACAGTAGATAAAGATGAAGCAGAACAGATGCTATATGCTCAAGATGCAGTTTATGAAAGAATGAAGGAAAGTATAACAGAAAGACAGCTAATTACAAAACTTGGTTCTATAAGTTCTACTATATTGAGCTTTCTCTTTATGCTTCCTACTAAATATGCTGTAGCGGGAGCTATATCTACTATTATTGGTGGAATATCTGTTTCAGAAAAAAACGACGTACTAAATAGCATAAGTAATGGACTTTCTGGTATTACTAAAATAATGAAAGCATCTTCAGATAATAATGGTAAACCAGTTACAGCAGAAGTTGGCTTCTTAGTATTCGATAACCTAGGAATTAGAACTGTTTCTAGTCGATATCCTGTTATTGAATAATATAAAGCCTAAGTAGAGTCATCTATAGAATATGTAAATATAAAAGACTTCTCTTTAACAAGATTAGTAAACACGTCTTAGTTAAAAAGGAGTCTTTTATTATATAAAATATCTTATTATAATCTTCATATAGAACCGTATAGTTTTTCAAGATAATACTTGTCAAATTTATCATTTAATATTTTATAATTTTTTTTAACAATAACTTGATTAGGTAATTCTAATGTAATCTGTAGATTTTCATAATCTTGTGTTGTAATTTCAACAGAGCAATCATCTCCACTTACAACATCCCTATAATTTAATAATATCATATACTTAATATCTTGATCTTTATCATTAATATCTATATTTTTAATTTTTTGTAACGAAAGTGTGTTAAGATACTTTATCAAATCATCAATTTTTTCTTTTTCGGTAGTGGTTCTATACTCAAAATCATCCCTAGAATTTTCAAGAGAGTATCTAAAAATGTAAATCGATAGAGTGTCTATATCAGGATTAGATATTTGACCAAATACACTTTCCTTAAATGTTGTTTGATTCGAAGTACAGAAAGTCAATAAAAAAATGGATATTAAAGCTAATGTAATCAAAAGGGTTTTCCTAACATATTTTAATTTCACTAAATCACTTCCTTTTTATTTTTATTTCATTATGGTAAAATAATCTCTTTTATATAATACTAACAAAACAAATAGATTTTGCATGTCGAAATTTGCTTATTTCAAAACATTTAACTTGCAATTTTATAGAACAATGATGATCCACCAGTTTAGCTATTAATTTTTTCTATACAATTATACACAAAAACAGGGTAGTGTAAAATAATCTGTGCTTAAGTGAAAATAAGTGCTCATCTCTGGCAAGAATTAGAAGTAATATTATGTCAGAGATGAGCATTTTTTATGAGTACATTGCCTAAAGAAGTTTTACGAGAAATGATACTAGGAGGAAACTTAAAGACAGCAGGAGATTTACAATCATACTTAAAGATATTTCTAAAGATGTTCTACAGGAAATGTTAGAAGCTGAACTGGAAGTAGAATTAGGCTACTCTAAAGGCGATAGGAATAATAAAAAGACGGATAATAGACGCAATGGGCATACTGAAAAAACTGTTAAAACTCAATTTGGTGAAATGTCTCTTGAAGTACCTAGAGATAGAAATGGTGATTTCGAGCCAGTTGTAGTTCCAAAAAATAAAAGAGATATATCAGGTATAGAAGAAAAGGTAATATCTCTTTATACAAGGGGGATGTCTACAAAAGATATTCATGATCAAATTAAAGATATTTATGGTATTGAAATGTCTGCTGAGATGGTTAGCAAAATTACTGATAATATTTTGCCTTGTATAAAAGAATGGCAAAATAGACCGTTAGAACCGCTGTATCCTTTCGTATTCCTAGATGCTATTCATTACAAGGTTAGAGAAGATGGCCAAATTAAAAGTAAAGCAGCTTATATTGTATTAGGCGTTACTTTAGACGGTTTTAAGGATATCTTGGGTATATGGATTGGAGAAAATGAATCATCTAAGTTTTGGTTATGTGTCTTAAATGAACTGAAAAATAGAGGTCTACAAGATGTATTAATATTTAGTGTAGATGCTCTAGCAGGATTAACAGACGCTATTAAAACAGCTTATCCAAAGGCTGAAATTCAAAGATGTATTATTCATCAGCTTCGAAATTCTTTTAAGTATATTAATTACAAAGATATAAAGCAATTTGCTAAGGACTTTAAAGAAGTATATGCTTCAATTAATGAAGAATCAGGATTTTTAAAGCTTGGAGAGCTCGAAGAAAAGTGGAGTAAAAAGTATCCGTTTGCTATTAAAAGTTGGGAAACAAATTGGGATGTATTATCGTCTTTCTTCAAGTTTCCAATTGAGATTAGAACAATTATGTATACTACAAATGTAATAGAGAGTCTGCATCGTCAGTTTAGAAAGGTTACAAAAACTAAATCAGTCTTTCCTAATGATCAGGCATTAGAAAAAATGCTTTACTTATCAAGTCAAAATGTGATGAAGAAGTGGACCCAGCGCTATAGAAATTGGGATAATATCCTTAATCAGCTAATCATATTCTTTGATGGAAGGATAGAACCTTATCTATAAAGATTTAGTTTAAATTCAAAATTAAGACAGAAAATTAATTAGAATATTTTAGTATAATTTAAACCCTAATAAAGGATACACTTCTCCATTTAAGAAATTATTGCCAAGATTATAAGATTTTATGTATATTATCTTATAATCCTGGCACACTAAAAACAAAAGTTATAAAATTGTTATTTATATCCAATCTAATATTTCTTGTCAGATTAGAGTTTATTATATACTCTAAAGCACAAAATTATTTACAGACTCAAGAGATATAAAAATGATTAACAATTCTTTATCTAAAATAATATAAATTCTAAAAAAGTATATATGAAGTATGTTTATTTAAATAGTATTATTCTATATTAAAGCATCCAAAATTTAAAAATCAATTTCGCCATTTACTATCTTATAGAATTTACGTATGAGAGGACCTTCTGTTTCGATAGTTATACTAATGTATTTACTATTTTTATACAACCGCATATAAAAATTACTTTATTATATTAGAAGCATAAACAAGGTATGATTCGTAATCTTCATCAGTTTCTTTTACTTTCTTTAGTGTTGTTCATTTTATCCTACATTTCCTTTCTTCATTATAAAGAGGAAACACTATCTCAAAGCAAGTTGATTTTTTTGTATCCACAAGACTTATTATTCCGCTTTGATTTTCGACAAGGTTCTTGACCAATGAAAGACCAATGCCTGTACCTGAAAAATTTTTGGATCTATTTTTATCTACGGTGTAAAATGGCTCAAATATTTTTTCTCTATGCTCCCTCGGTATACCAATGCCTGTATCTTCAATTTGAATATGATTTTTATCCTCTTTAATATAGCTTCTTATATATATTTGTCCGTTTCTCACATTGTATTTTATTGCATTATCTATAAGATTTATAAATATCTGCATAAAGCTTTCAGCGTCTATAAAAATATAAGCATCTTGAAGGTTTTCTATTATTTTAATACCAAATTTAGAAGCTTTTCCTTCCATTCTCAGGCAGATATCATTAAGAAGTTTTTTTGTATTAATTTTCTCTCTCTTAAACTCAAAATCGTATTTTTCAACTCTAGATAAAGAAAGAATATTTTCAACCATAGCATCTAATCTTTTTAATTCCTTTTCTGCTATTTTTTTCGACCTACAAGCCATATCTTCATCATCTCTATAAAGGCTTATTAAATCTATTTGTGCTTTCAACACTGTTAAAGGAGTTTTAAATTCATGAGTAATGTTTCCTATGAATTCTTTTTGTTGTTTTTCCAATTTTTGAAGTTTTTTAACGGCTAATTCTAATTTTTCCTTTTCAGTAGTTATATCTTCTATGTTTTGCTTTATTGTTTTTGCCATAAAAAATACTCCTTCTCTAAGATCTCCCAGTTCATCCTGAGAATCTAGTTTTACAATAGAATCATAATCTCCCTGCTCTATGGCTTCAACAGAATATTTTAGTCTTGAAATATTCTCTGCTATTTTTGAAAAATACACAATTCCAATTAAAGAAGCTATGCATATAGATACTATGCTTATTTTGTAAAATAGTAATTTTATATCTTTATAAAAAATACTTTCCCTTTCAGCACTGTACGTAATTTTAATTACACCAATTTGCTTATCAAAATCATATATAGGTGCCAGATAAACAATTTCGTTTCCATATTCTTCATAAACACACTGATCCTTTAATGCATCTATCATAATATTAGGTGGTTGTCTATCTACAGATATGTTGCCTCCACTAAATAATATTTGTCCTTCCATATCATACATAGCAATAGGCAAGTGTATTATTCTTTTCAAATTTAGTACTAAATTTTCTGCTTCTCTTACATAAAATTCTTCAAAATTATCAGAATCCGAAGATATATAGGTCTCTCTAATGTATAAATTTGCAATCTTGCTATTTTCTCGAAGTAACTCTTCATAATATGCCATCTGATTAGCTAAAACCCCTTTCAACATAAAAAAACCCGTAAATGTTATGGTTACTATCAAAAGCAATACTATAAATAACGTCCATTTTATCTTTATACTAAATTTTATCAAAATTATTTACCGCCTTATATCCTACCTTAGCTACAGTCTTTATCAGATCCCCATGCCTTCCTAACTTTTTTCTAATTCTTTGAATATGTATATCTATCGTTCGTGTTCCACCTAAATAGTCCATATCCCACACTCTATCTAAAATTTCATCCCTAGAAAAGACATGTCTAGGATTTTCAAAGAGAAAAACTAATAAATCAAACTCTTTAGGCTTAAGTTCAATCAATATTCCATCTGCATATACAGTGCGTTCCTGCAAATCTATCTTTAGATCTTCCACATTGATTATAGATATACTATTTGAATTTAATTCCGAAGAAATTTTATTAATTCTTCTACACAGGGATTTAACTCTTGCCAAAAGTTCTATCATCTCAAATGGCTTGGTTAAATAGTCATCTGCTCCTAGCTCCAAACCTATGACCTTATCTACTAAATCATTTTTTGCTGTAAGCATAAGAATACCTATTGAACTATTTTTATCAATTTTTTTGCACACTTCGTATCCATCATATTTTGGCATCATAACATCTAAAACAACTACATCTGGTTTAAGCCTCATTATTTTTTCCAGTGCTTCTTCACCATCATATGCTACATCAACCTCATAGCATTCTCTTTTTAGTGCATATGCTATTGAATCAGCAATAGCCCTTTCATCATCCACAACTAAAACTTTAAACATGGTCTTCACTTCATTATCTTTAATTATATTATTTGTAATAATTAACTCACCACCCATATAATTCCTTCGATTTATTCCTTCCCGAAAACTTTATAATCCAAGTATAAATATAAAACTTCATATAAAAAATTAAACTATGATAAAATACAATCTATAGATTGTATTTTATCATTAACTTAGTAAATATCAATCGTTTAATTTCACTATACTAGTAACATTATATCGAATTTTATCCTCATCCCATTTATTAGAAGTCATAAAAAATTCTTTTGAGGAATTATTCCAGTAAGCATGTCCTGTCACTTCAGGAAATATTTTTATCTTTTCATCTGTATTTAAATCGTAAACATATACACTGTCTGCACTTGTTCTCTTTCCATTTTCATCAAAATAATATACAGCTTTGCTCTCATCTGGTGATTCTGTCACTGATAAATAAGGTTTACCTTCCTCTATTATCTTTACTTCCTCACCATTTCCATTTATCTTCCATAAGGTTGCATTTCCATTTTTATTCCATTCTATTTTAGTCCTTTCCTTGCCACCAACCCATCTTTTGAGTCCTTCCCTACCTACCTTATATGTTTTTTCATCCATATCATAGGTAAAATATGTGGCATTTGCACTACATAAAATAAGTTTATGTCCTTTTTGAAACACACTCCTAATAGCATTGTGTTCCTTCCCATAATTATAATCTGACTCAATTAATTTTCTTCTTTCCCCTTCTACTACTTCATAGTTATAATAAGTCTCTAAATAATCTTCAAAGCTAAAGGAACTAAAATCACTTAATTTATCTATTAACTCTTTTGGTAAAGATATTTCTTCAACATTACCTTTAAAATCACAACGATAAACCTTCATACCTGATGCTACAATTACTTGATTGTTTTCTAGATTACTAGACCTTGTCACCTTTTCTACTAGTTTTGTTGTAGTTTTTGACTCTAAATCTAATACATAATAATCATATACATCAGAATCACTATTTAGCCATACGCCATAAAAAACAGACTTCTGATCTTCAGATAACGCGCCTACTCCTATCCATTCTTTTTCATTAGCTGTTACCATCTCTTCAAAACTTTTATCCTCCGGATTATAAATACAAAGTTTACCATTAGATTGACTTTCATCATCCCCTGGTTGATCTTTTATCCCTAGAATTTTACCATCCTTTAGCCAATGACATCCTTCGAAAAACTTAACATTGTCCATAGATTTGATAGCCAACTCACTATCTATTTCGGCTTTCTGGCTTCCTAATACAACTACCGTATTATCCTTTCCGTTAGCACCATAAGCCAACATCCCCCCTACTAATATAACAGCAACTACTGACACTAATAATATTTTTTTAGTTTTTTTCATCACAATACTCCTCCAATTTCATTTATTATCATCAGTATATACGCTCAGTTTATCTAAATAATTATTAATATGTTTCCAATTTGTAAACTTAAGAAATTTCCTAACTTTGTTCTGTAGTACTATCTAAATTTTCAGTTGGTTTATCTGCAATAATCATATCTGGATTATGAGAAAGTGCTCTTACTATTCCTACATACTCTAATAATTCATATACAATAGTTTTTTGTATTATCTCCGCCATGGTTGATTATTTTGATTTAAATCTCTTTTATATAGTGTAAGACGAAACAAGTTGGCCAACAGAAAGAGTCTTATAAAAAAATAATTTATATAGGGAGGAATTTATAATGAGTATGATAGTACAACCAAAGCCTTCAATGGTATCAAGATCTGGATGGGGTGCTACAGCTGTAGATTTGAGTAAAACGAATAATCTCAAAAACCCAGCATATATAATAGTTCATCATGCAGGAGATGCAAATGATGCTATCGTAAAAGCTTATCCAGATGAAAAAGCAGCAATGAGAAGATATCAACAAATTCACATAGGTCAAGGGTGGGGCGATATAGGATACCATTATTGTATTGGAATAAATGGAACTATACTTGAGGGAAGAACCGATACAAAAGAAGGAATCCATGCGCCAGGCTATAATTATCGTAGCATTGCGGTAATGCTTCATGGTAATTATGATATACGTAGTTTTACTTCTACACAACAAAATAAATTGATAGATATTTTAGCATGGTTATGTTACAAGAATAATATTTCACCGTCGAATATTTTAGGGCATAAAGATGTAACTGCAACTACTTGTCCTGGTTCAGGAATTTATAGTAAGCTATCTAGTATTAGAGGTCTAGTAATGGATAGAGTTTATCCTCAGCCTCAGCAATAGAGCTTAAAAAAGTATGATGATTCATTTCATCATACTTTTTTAGACTAAATAATTATTTAAAATCCCAAGGTTTAATATATATATAATGTTCATTCTCATTGCCTGTATATTTTTTATATGCAAAACCAGAAGTCGAAAATCCTATGAATACTTCATCATAAATTTTAATCTTTTTACACTCTTCGTGATCATATATAAATGTATACTTTTCTTCATAAATAGAAGTTTTACTACCTATTAGCTTTGTTGGAGCTTCCAAAAACTTTAAGTTACTATAATCATTAAGTCCATTAGCTGGTGTTCGAAAACTTTCATATATTATAGATTCTTTAGTCTGAAGATTATAAGCAACATAATCATCTTCTTCGTAATATAATACCCAATAATCAATTATATCTTCAATTAAGGAAGAAGGAGCATCTTCCCATACTACTTGTATTTCACCAGAAGCATTAATCATAATTAAATCATTACTTAGTAATTTATAGTTTCCATTGAAAAGTGTGCTACCAGCATATATTCCCTGATCGTTCCATATGATAGTGCCCAATAGATGCTCATTGTTAAATTCTAATTCAATATCTAGTTCTGTATAAAGTTCTTTTTCCATTGTCTCAGTATTAAATAAATAAAACATATATTTTTTATTTTGATCTAATTCTTCTACATCTATTGATATAAAGTGTTTGCCATCAGGCGATAATATTGGTGACGAATAATTGAAGTCCTTAATTGTAGAAATAATTTTATCTTCTTTCATAATATATAGTTTTGAATCATAACTATCCAAAAAAGTGGAATATAGTCCAGCATGTGACCACGTTTTATAATAGTCCCTTACGTGAATTTTAATAGGGCTATCTGTTTCATCACCATGTTTTACATCTGTTAGATTATTTGCTTCATTATTATTGTCATCTATATTTAACATATTTGGTGTACATCCATTCAAAATAATAATTATTAACAAAATAATAATCATCTTTATATTTCTCAACATAATCTCTCCCTATAAAAATTAATCTTTTCTTGTAAATACTTTCTTATTACTAAAATTTAATTTTAGAATATCATAATAAAATGTATATACTATTACATTGTATTATTTATTTTTCTTTTATATCTCTTCTAATAAATATTAGTTTTTAAATTCATACCATATTATAGATATCATACCATATTAATCATATATCATAAATATATTCTAAATATACTTTTTTGCTCTTACTTTTATTTGTATAATTCTATCAAATCTCCAAATTAATATATATAAAAATAGTTAAAGACTTCTATATATAATACAACAGAAGCTTTTAACTTAATAAAATTAACAGTATGTTATTTTTTGACCAACCTATAATATAAAATAATTGTATTCTTTATGATAGTAGTTTCTCAAAATATTAATATATAGTCTTTAAAAGTGTCTGGCAAACCTTGAAAACTTTAACTACTTTTATTGTATCAAAAAGCGAGGAAAGTATTTTTGTTATATAATAAAAAAAGAAGATAGAGTTTTTTACTATCTTCTTTCTAAAATCTTATTATTACAAATTTAAAATAAATTATTTACTGTATTAATTAATTCCTTTATACGCAGTCCTATTAAATTTAAATCTTCTTCCCTTGGTGATCCTTTAAATTCAACAGGCTCTATAAACTCCCAATTCATCTTATATTTATCTATAATTTCATCCAATTCCTTTTGTGCTCCACCAGACCAACCATAGGATCCAAATCTAAAAGCTTTTCTACCTACTGCCTTTTTCTTTCCAAGCTCCTCTAATACAGCCGCCATTGGTGGAAACATTTTATATTCATAAGTTGGCATAGCTAATATTACTCCTGTAGAGTTCCACACGGAAGCTAATATAGTACCCCAGGAATCTTCCGGCACTTTATGAACATTTACACTTATATTTTCCTTTTCTAACTCTTTTATAGCATAATCCACTGCTTTTTGAGTCATTCCATACATAGAACCCCATATAAGTGTTATTTCTTTTTTTGCTAATCCTTTCTGATAAGATACATATCTACTATAATCTTCTATTATTTTATTTGGATTTTTTCTCCAAACAATTCCATGTCCCGGTGCTATCATTTTAATAAGCAGGTTCTCGCACTTTTCAATAGCTTTTTTAACAGGTAAAGAGAAGGCTCCTATAATATTTGAATAGTATCTTACAGCTTCCTTTTCATAAAAATCTATCTCTTCTTCATTTAACAAATCATCATAATTAGATTCATTAACAGTACCAAATGATCCAAATGCATCGCAGGAAAATAAGATACCTGTTTTTGTATCAAATGTAGCCATAGTGTCTGGCCAATGTACATTAGGCATTTCTACAAACTCCAAAACATGTCCATTTCCTAAATCTAAAGTATCTTTATCTTTAACAATTATTACATTGTCGCTATGGTTATAGAATGCTTCTAATAGCTCTGCTCCTTTTTGACTACACACAATCTTAAAGTCTGAATTTATTTTTTTAAAGGCTTCTATCCAACCTGAATGATCTGGTTCCATATGATTTATTATTAAGTATTCTATAGATTTTGGATCTATTTCTAACTTATCTAATAAAGCTAACAGGGTTTCAGGAACACCATCCCAACCGCATACTCCATCTATAAGTGCAGTCTTTTGTCCTTTTATAATATAAGAGTTAATAGATACCCCGTTAGGCATTTCCCATAATCCTTCAAATAAAATATCTTCTACATTTACCGATAATTGATATACATTATCAGTAATCTTTGTTTGATTCAAATATATCCCTCCTAGCAATCTTAGTCTTTCATTGAATCTCTCTTTTATAATAATTTTAATATAAAAATTCATATGCACTTAGAATTGTTTATAAGTTAATACCCTAAATACTTTTTTTAAAACTCAATCCTCTGTCCTAGTCTATATCTTCACCTATTATATCACTTTTTTCATATATCTACTTTACAATATAATAAATATTTTATAAAATTTGTAATCTATTATACATATAGCAAAATTTAAAAAGTGGTTGATTATTTTGAATTAAGCATCTTTTATATAGTGTAAGACGGAATAAGTTGGCCAACAGAAAGAGTCTTGCAAAAATAAAAATTAAAGAATGAGAATTTAATTTACACCTTATAATGATATAGTTTCTGCTGTTCCAATTAACATAAGAGTTTATCTATCATCCAAATGGAAATGAAATAACATCTGAGGTTAGTTCCAAGTTATATCCTACTTTTTAAGATTTAACTAATAAACGCTAATCCGAATTAGGGGCGATAATTTAATTATCACCCCTAATTCAATTTTATGTAATAAAATCTATTTTGGTAATTATTTTTCAAAAATGAAAGATATAGTATAATATTAGAAGGATATAAAATAATTATATGGAAAGAGGTAATAAAATTGAAAGAAAAACTACTAAAACGTGCATACACACTGTTAATTTTTAGTGTTAATAGTATAATTATTTTAATTCTTACCACTATTAAATATAAGTCAAAATTTGATGAAATGAAAAGTTATAGTGAGATTTTTATAAATCCTAATTATAAAGGTTGGGCTAATGTTATATACATTTGTTTAATATTAATATCAGTTACCTTTGCAATAGGAGTTAGTACATATAAAAAATACAAAAAATATGAAAATGATTAAAGTTTCTTTTTAAAGGAGAATAATTACAAACTGTATATGTGAAATGTTTTATAGTAACTATTAACTTTATAAGTTTTATAAAAAGGTTCTTAATAATCAAGAGCCTTATTTTTTATTCATTTTTATCTAATTTAATTACTTGAGTTGTGCAAATTTTAAAATATGATAAAATTGCCAACAGATTTTAGATATAAAAAACGGCATAAGTCCTAATACTTGTTTAAAAAGGTCACGACACCATACACAACGAGGATTTATTGCCTTAAATACTATCAATTCTTAAATAAATAATTCTATACCTATTTTCTATTTGCTAAACCCAATCCTCTGCCCCACATGTGTAAGCTCTACAACTTTTACAGAGCTGTTAGTTAGCTGCTTTGCAAAATTCTTGCATATGTAAAAATTGTCTCTAAAATGCATAGGAACTAGAAGTTTAGGATTTATCTTTTCTGCAAAATATACTCCAGCTAAATGGTAGAACTCTTCGAGTCTCGGGTCTACCGGTATAAAGGCTACATCTACATTATTTCCTATTATATTATCTACTTCTCTCTTAAAATCTTCTTCCTCTCTTTTAAGCTCTTGTTCAGTAAATTCCTTCCAATGCCACCAGTTTAGGTCTCCTGCATGGAATATATCAATACTATCTACATTGACTAAAAAAGATACTCCTTTATCTGTAGAACCGTATGTTTTTATATTTACGTCTTTTATTTGAAGAGTTTCATAAGGACTCATATAGTAAAAATGATCTTCTTCTATTTCTTCCTTTACATCACTACTTAAAATATATTTTATATTTGGATTTGCATTTTCCCACTGAAATATTACAGGATTATAGTGATCACTATGGCTATGGGTTATAAATACAAAAATATCTTTGTCAGTTTTAAAATCTTCCGGGGATAGTACTCCATTTTCTATACTTCTTTCTGAAAGGACAGGGGTGTCATTAAAATAGTCGAATATTAATATGTTATTTTTAGTCTCTACTAAAAAGCTACTGTGTCCCAAATGAACTATATTGCAGTTTATATTTTGCATAGTATCACTCCTTTTTTATATATTTACTCTACCATATAATAAATATTTTGTAAAATTTGGAATTTGTGATGCGTATAGCAAAATTTTATAAAAGTGGTTGATTATTTTGAGCTAAATCTCTTTTATATAGTGTAAGACGAAACCAGTTAACCAACAGAAAGAGTCTTACAAAAAATAAAAATATATTATAAAGAGGAGAAAGTTTGAAGGTCACAACAAACTTTTACGAATAGTCTTCTAGTAGTGGAAACCATTACACTTATTATGCAGAAGAATCTTATACTATAGTATAGAATATTTAAAGCAAATGTTGTTATAGATTTTATCACTATATCTGCTTTTAAATTTGGCTATGTTTTAAATCAATGTCGAAAATGATATGCTATAATTAAGCCATCTTTACAGGCCCGGAGGTCATATTATGGCAAATGTAAATTCTTTAATTTCAGATATTCAAAAACTACCATTATCTCAACAAGAACATATTTGTAATAAAATATAAATATTACTTATATAATAGAATTTTAGGAGGGTATAACAATGAATGATATAAAATTAATGGTATGGTTTTTCCCTATACTTTTTATTTTTCACGATTTTGAAGAAATAATTTTCATGCAACCGTGGATAAGTAAAAATAGACGCTATTTATGTGAAAGATTTCCTATGTTATCAAAAAGGTTATTACCTCATTTTGATAATATTACAACATCATCTTTCGCATTTGGTGTAGCTGAAGAATTTATTTTGATTAGCATAGTTACAGTTGTTTCTTACTTGACGAATTGGTATAACCTATGGGTAGGTTTGTTTATTGCATTTACTTTACATTTAGTAATACATTGCTTTCAAACATTGATAGTAAGAAAATATGTACCTGCTATTATTACAAGCATTATTTGTTTGCCTATCTGTATTTATATCATTAGACATATAGTGCAATTGTTCCAGTTGAGTACTGTTGTCTTCTATTCCATTTTAGGCTTTATAATTATGGTGGTTAATTTATGTATCATTCATAAAGCTATGGATATATTCAGCAAATGGTTAACACAATATGAACAACAAAGCAAATGAGCATAATCTAAATTTTGATAGTGAGTAATTACTAATTTTATATAAAGCACAATTTTATTAAAACGAAAAAGCTATGTCTATATTTTTAAAAAACAGATTGCAAAATAATTCTGCAATCTGTCTCTGATGTCTATTTTATCTATTTACTCAATACAACCTTATCATCTTTTAAATCTACTTTAATATGGTCCCCTGCTACAAATTGCTTTTTAATATATTCTTCTGCAATTTCATCTTCAATATATCTCTGTATTGTTCTTCTTAAAGGTCTAGCACCATATTTTTCATCATAACCCTTTTCTAGTACAAAGTCCTTAACTTCTTCGGAAATTGTAATTGTCATATCTTTTTCCTTAACATCTTCAATTACATCTCTTAACATAAGGTCTACTATTTTACGTAGTTCTTCTCTAGATAACTGTGTAAATACAATAGTTTCATCTACTCTATTTAAAAACTCTGGTCTAAATGTTTCTCTTAAGGCTTCTTTAACACGATTTTCTAAAGCCTCATAACCCCTTTTACCAAAACCTATACCGCTTGATTTTAGTTGAGTACCCGCATTAGATGTCATAATTACTACAGTATTTTCAAAGAATACAGTTCTTCCTTGACTGTCTGTTAGTCTACCATCTTCTAAAATTTGAAGTAGCATATTAAATACATCTGGATGAGCTTTTTCGATTTCATCTAAAAGTATAACTGAATAAGGTTTTCTTCTAACCTTCTCTGTTAATTGTCCACCTTGATCATATCCTACATATCCTGGAGGAGCACCTATTAATTTAGAAACCGTATGCTTTTCCATATATTCAGACATATCTACACGGATCATAGCATCCTCGCTACCAAATAGCTCTGTAGCTAAGGCTCTTACAAGCTCTGTCTTTCCTACTCCAGTAGGACCCACAAATATAAATGAAGCTGGCTTTTTCTTCTTTCTAAAACCAGAACGGTTGCGTCTTATAGTTCTTGATAAACTTCTAATGGCATCATGTTGACCTATTACCCTTTCATGAAGATGCTCTTCAAGGTTTAACAGCCTACTAGCTTCTTCTTCAGTAATCTTGCCTACAGGAATATTAGTCCAAGATTCAATTACAAAAGCTACATCCTCCACTGTAATGGAGCTGTTGTTTACTTCCTCTTCTAGTTCTGCTACTCTATCTAAAATCTTACACTCATCTACTTTATACTGAGCAGCCTTTTCATAGTCATTATTTTTAGCAGCCTCTGCCTTTTTTTCTTCTATAGCCTTTAGCTCTTCCTTTAAAGACTCGATTTCTACAAGCCCCTGATTTCTAAGGTTTACTTTAGATCCCGCCTCGTCAATAACATCAATTGCCTTATCCGGTAAATATCTATCTGTAATATATCTTTCAGATAGCTTTGCAGCAGACTCTATTACTTCATCAGATATTTTAACCCTATGATAATCTTCATAATAGCCTTTAATTCCCTTTAAGATTTCAATGGTATCCTCTACCGTAGGTTCTTCAACTAACACTGGCTGAAATCTTCTCTCTAGGGCAGAATCCTTCTCAATATGTTTTCTATATTCATCTAATGTAGTTGCACCAATAACCTGTATTTCGCCACGGGCAAGTGCAGGCTTTAAAATATTTGCAGCATTCATAACGCCACCATGAACCTCTCCTGCGCCCATAATGTTGTGAACCTCATCTATTACTAAAATTATGTTTCCACATTCCTGAGCCTCTTGTATAATAGCCTTCATTCTTCCTTCAAACTGTCCTCTAAATTGGGTTCCTGCAACAATAGCTGTCAAATCTAATAAATAAACCTCTGCATTAAATAGTTTTGCAGGTACCTGTTCTTCTATAATACGAACAGCTAAGCCTTCTGCAATAGCTGTTTTACCCACACCAGGCTCTCCAATTAATATTGGGTTATTTTTAGATCTTCTATTTAAAATTTGTATTACCCTATCAATCTCCTTATGTCTACCAATTACCTTATCTACTTCTTTGTTTCTTGCTTTATCTGTAAGGTTAGTACCATAAGTATCTAAATATTTTTTCTTCTTATTTTTTTTCTTCTTCTTCTCCTTAGGTTTTTCTTCTATGGACTCATCTTCATCATCAAAGACTTCCTCTTCTTCTATATCTACTTCATCTTCACTATCCTTTTTAAAGGGATTAAAAGAACCCTTAAATAAATTGCCTAGGAAGTTATCTCCATCCATGTTCTCCAAGTCCATCTCTTCAAATACATTGTTCATCTGCTGAGATAAACCAGATATTTCTTCCTCAGTCATACCTGTTTGTTCCATTAATTGATCTATTATAGGTAAGCCCATTTTTTTAGCACATTCTATGCATATACCCTTCATTTCAGATTTCCCATTTTCCATCTTACTTGCAAAAACTACTGCCATATTTTTATTACATATAGAACATTTTTTCATAGTAATTCCTCTCCATGTTTTCGTATAATTTCTTTTTACTATTATATCATATACCTGTGATTAATAAATATTATATAAATATTAACATTACCAAGTAATTTTAAAGCTTTTTATCCACATTATTAATAGAGATATTAACAAAAGTGCAATATATATAGCCAATGCAATAGGTACTTCTCTTAAATTCCAATGTAGTGTAGCATTAATAGCAATGAAAATCATGGAGGTTATAGCCAACCCCAAACTATCGCCTTTATTGCGTTGAAAGTTTTCAGAAAAAGGAAGTCGTTTTTCATCCCAGTGAAATAGTCCTATAATTACTAAAATTAGTGTTAAAAACATTATTCCAATATCTAAAAGTATGTTAAGTCCATATGGAATTAAAAATATAATACTTACAAATAAATATATAGGCAATATAAATTTTATGAAAAAACCCTTTAATGCACCTTTATAAATTGAACCAGGATTTTTAATTGGTAAGGCTTTATATATCCATGCACCTTTATATTTTTCACTGGTTGATATGCTAGAAATTGACATTGCCAGTAAACCTATAGTAATATAAATTGAAAAATATCCTTTACCTGCTGATATCTCTGCGAGTGATTCTGCAAAGGGTCTACTTTTATCAAAGTTTACTACAATAAAAGATAAAGGAACTATTGCAGCAATTACTAGACTAGGGTATAATCTAAGCTTTAAATTTCTTTCATTAGAAACCATATTTTGTGTAAATCGGAAAAATATATTTTCTGTAGGCTTAAAACAAAATATATTTGCTATCTTCTTGTGCCTCCTACCCTTAGCTTCAGCTACTTTATTCTGTTTACTACTATTATTGTTTAGCTTTAAAAGACTTTTTTCGAAGTAAGGAGCAACAACTTTAAAATATGCTATTATGCCTAAAATTGGTACCAAAATACCCATAATTGTAAAATTAATATAGTGAGCATCGTAGCTTTTATCTATTAAAATACCGTAAGGGGCTGAAAACCAAACCGAAGGAATTAAATAGCTCCACCACTTAGGTGTAAAGACAATATTCAAATCTAAAACTGCAAAAATTCTCCCCACAAATTGATAAGCAAAAGCCATAATAATAGATAATGTAATTTGAAAATAGTTAATAATATCCTTTAGCTTTTCACCGTCAAAGATAAACAAAATAACAAAATATAGTAGAGAAGTAACCCAAATAACAAATCCTGAAACCAATATTAGTTGTATAAAAAACACCATACCAAATAGAATACCGTATTTAAAGGAACCCGCTATTAAGGCAGGTCCTGCAATTGCTATGGTTATGCTGAACAAGTAAATTAAAATATGGGTTGCCTTTGCTGCATTCATGGTCCTTGCATCAATTGGTTTAGAGAGCAATATATTTTTTTCTCTAATGTCCAAAAGTACAGAGGAAAAATCCGAAATCATAGTTGTCATTACCATAAATAAAATGATAGCATAAATAATATTCATCTTAAAAAATAATGGAAAATCTGGTATTATAACTGCCATGGCGCCAAGCCCAATTAAACCATACATAAGCAGTGACTTTTTAAATGAATTTTCTTTTTCCTCCTTTAAGTCATTAGTCATAATTGTAGGAACCCTTCGGCCATCCATAGTTAGCTTTACCTGTAATATTTTTCTCATTACCTCATAATTGATACCCATCATACTATAAATAAAGCTAAACTTATCTATAAGTCTTAAAGACATAAAATTCTTCATATCTACACCCCTTGCAATACTGCAACAAATTCCTCTGCAATTTCTTTATGTTGATTAAATCCTGTTAATTGGTTAAAAATATTTTCAAGGGAACCTTCCTTACTCTTTTCCTTTAATTCTTCAAAGCTTCCATCGGCAACTATATGTCCGTCATTTAACAATATAATTCTATCGCTTATTTTCTCGACTACATCCATAATGTGGGATGAGTAGAATATAGTTTTTCCTCTATGTACCAGTTCCGATAGGATTTCTTTAAAGATCATAACACTATTAGCATCTAACCCACCTAGGGGCTCATCAAAAAATAAAATATCTGGATTATGTAAAAGACTAGAAATAATAAGAAGTTTCTGTTTCATTCCTTTTGAATAGGAAGAAATTCTAGAGTGGTATACTTCCTCAATATTAAATAATGCCATAAGTTTTTTGGCCTTTTCATTGATTTGTTCTAATTCCATCCCATAGATTTCACCTATAAATGTAAGATATTCGTATGCTGTTAAATTATCATATATATCCGCAGTTTCAGGCACATAACCTATTCTTCTTTTATAGTTCACATTACCGCTAGAAATATCCTCGCCAAATATTTTTACTGTGCCCTCATATCCATTTATTATACCTAACAATATTTTTACTGTAGTACTTTTCCCTGCTCCATTAGGTCCTATATAACCTATAATCTGCCCCTTATGTATTTCAAGATTAATACCCTTCAACACTTCCTTGTCTTCATATTTCATTTTTAGATCTTTAATATAAACCATTGGTTCTCTATTGATTTCCACATCTATCCCCTCCAATGTTTAACATATGCTTAATATAGATAGAAAGTTAATATCTTAGATAATAAAATTAACTTTCTCTTTCCATGGAATATTATACCATATAATTAGTTTTATCCCAAAGAATACTACTCATAGTTTAATACTATTAATATGACAAAGGCCCTATACTAAGTAGGACCTTTGCTATGTTTATCTAAAGTTGCTTTTTAGATATTTCAACTGTTGCAAGACTTCAGAATACTTCTTATCAAGTTCCTTTTTTTCGTTATCACTACAGGAAATAAGCTTAAATGAAATAGTGGAAAGCTCCATTTCCAGATTTAATATTTCCTCCTTTGCTATTCTCTTGTTTTTCTCTCCTTTTTGATTTTTCTTATTTAAATAATATTCATAGTCACCTAAATATCTAGTTATCCCCTTATTATCCATTTCCCATATTTCCTGCGCCATTCTTCTAACAAAGTAATGATCATGAGAAACGAATAAAATAGCACCTTCATAATCTAATAGTGCCTCCTCTATTTTTTCTCTAGAAATAATATCTAAAAAGTTAGTGGGTTCATCTAAAACTAAAAGCTGGTATCCACCTAAAATAAGTTTTAAAAAAATAATTCTTACCCTTTCTCCAAGACTTAAATTGCTAATCTTTTTAAATACATCCTCCCCTTTAAAAAGCATACATGCCATCAAATTTCTTATCTTGCTTTGATTTGCATCAATCTTTTTTACTTCATCTAATAAGGTTAAATTCTCATCTAAGTTTTTTAATTCTTGGGAAAAATAACCTATTTTTACCGATGGTGAAATAGTAAGGTTTCCATCAACACTTTCAATTCCAACTATGGCTTTTAAAAGAGTACTCTTTCCCACACCGTTTTTACCTATAATCCCAATTCTCTTATTTCTTTGAATTTGAAAGCTAATATTTTCAAATATCGTATTGTCGTATACCTTTTTTAATTTTTCTCCCCTAACTAAAATATCCCCTAGTCTTTTGCCTTCTTTACCAAAGGCTAAATTTATTTTTAATGGCTGATTAGGTTTGGAAACCTCCTCCATCTGTTCTAACCTAGAAATAATAGCCTTTGATCTTTTAGCTATTTTTGCAGCCTTACCTCTATAGAAGTCATTTTGAGACATGTTGTTATATTTATTAGACCTTTCCATTACTTTTATTGCTGCTAATTCTAGCTTCTTTTTCTCTTTTTTATAGGCCTCATAGGCAATTATCTCTCTTTCAAGTTCCTTTTCCTTAGTATTTTTGTAGAAGGAGTATCCACCATTATATTCCCTTAGACTTCCCTTTTCTAATTCTAATATTTTATTTACAGTTTTTTCTAAAAAGTACCTGTCATGGCTTACAATCAAAACTCCACCTTGAAACTTAGATATAAAATCCACAAGCCATGTAATACCTTCATAGTCTAAATGGTTAGTAGGTTCATCGAGAATAAGTAACTGAGGCTTTGAAAGAATAATTCTAGTAATATATAATCTTGTCTTTTCTCCACCGCTTAAAGTTTCTATTCTCTGTTTATACTTTTCATTAAGATTAAGTCTACTTAAAGTAGGGATTAAATTATGATGAAATTCATAGTCCTTTAAAAATTCCTCCACAGTTTTATCCTCATCTATGGAAAAATCCTGGGGCAAATAACCTATATTACCTCTTACATCCACACTTCCATCATCGGATACAATCTCCTTCATAATAACTTTAAGTAACGTACTCTTACCTGCTCCGTTATCTCCAATAAGACCTATCTTTTGTTTTTCATATATCTTAAATGATATATTCTCTAATATTTTTTTATCCTTGATATATTTTGTAATACTGTTTACGTTTAGAAGCATTTATATCTCTCCTTTTATAACTATATAACTTAGATTAGTTTTTAATTGCCGATGACTTTTGAAGTAAATATTTGCGTTTATTAAGAGGATCTAAGCCATATTTTGATTTGCTTTTTATAACATCTTCCGGTAAATCTATATATCCATAAAACTTTGTATAAAATATCCCTTTTCCTTCGGTAAAGGAGGCTAATTTAATATTGTAGTTTTTTGAGGTTTCTATAGGAATATACCCTTTTATATAAAACTGATTATCCATGCTTCCTGTCTCAGAAAATGTAGCCCTCATATTTTGTAAATCAACAACGACTCGACTGCCTGCCTCATTTGGTACTTTAAGATGGAATTCATAAATAGGTTCAAGAAGTTTGACTTTAGCTTTATAAATAGCCTCCATTAATACCATAGGTGTTAAATTTCTAAAATCGGAAGGTGTGCTCATAACACTGTCATAAATAGCATCTTTAAATGTTATAAGTACATCTGTAATTTCCCAACCATAAATACCTTGGCGACATGTCTGAAATACAGCTTCTTCAACTGCATTTTGAAAGGATTTTGACAAATATCCGGATGAAACCTGAGAAACATATTTCAATCCTTCGCCCCTTTTTAATGGCTCAACTTCAAAATCAACGGCTGCATAGAAAGGGTTTGTACGCCCAAACATGTTAGCAGATGCACTTTCCTTTTGAATTATGGTTTCCTTATAAATTGTCATAACCTCTGAAAAATTCAAATCTATTCCATGTTTAGATGATAGTAAATCTTTAATAATTTCCATTTGGATCTCACCGAAAATACTTATATAAACTTCATTTTCTATTAGATCAATATCACATTCTAATAGAGGGTCTTCCTCAGCTAATTCCAATAATCCATTAAAAAGCTTATTTTTATTCTCTTTTTCATGAACACTTACTTTAACCCTTAGGGTTGGTCTTGTTAAGGATGGATTTTTTATCTTCTCATTAGGAGATCCAATAATATCTCCTATACGAAAATGATTTAGCCCTGAAATTATTCCCATATCTCCACCCATTAACTTATTTGTTTCACATAGTTTTCCATTACGAAACACTTGGATTTTTGTTATTTTGTCAATTGTTTCACCCTCCATCACCTTAAATGTGTCCCTCAGCTTAATAGTCCCCCTATACATGCGGATGTAGGCCAACTTCTGATTATCGTTACTCCTTGCTATTTTATAAACTACACCAGATACCTCCCCTTCTCCACAATTATTAGTGGTTGGAAGACACTTATTAATGCCATCTAAAAGCTCTTCAATACCAAGACCTGAAAGTGCTACTCCCATAAAAACGGGATACAATGAGCCTTCTTTTGAATATTTACAAATAGATTGCCAAACCTCCTCAAATGTAATGGCTTCTTCATTTATATATTTCTTCAGTATGCTATTATCAAGATCAGATAATATTTCATATACATCCTCATCTACATAATTATCTAAAATAGTATTTTCAATCCTAACATTTTTTGTACCTTCATCTATTGCTTTGTGGATAGGAACAAGTTTTACCAACATTTCTGTTTTAAGTTCATCTATTACCTTCTGAGAATCCGCATCCATTCGATCTAGCTTATTGATAAATATAACAGTGGGTATTTTCATTTGCATTAGTATTTCAAGTATAATCCTTGTCTGTGATTGAATGCCTTCTCTAGCGGAAATAACAAGTACTGCGCCATCCAAGACCCTAAGTGACCTTTCTACTTCTGCGATAAAGTCCATATGGCCAGGAGTATCTATAATATTAACTTTTACACCCTTCCATTCATAGGCAATGGTTGAGGCTTTTATTGTAATACCTCTGGAGCGTTCAAGCTCCATGGAATCTGTTTGTGTATCACCGTCATCTACACGGCCAAGCTTTTTTATGGAACCACTCTTATATAAAAGATGTTCTGTTACTGTAGTTTTTCCAGCATCTACATGGGCAAGAATACCAATATTTATAATCTCCATTAACTCATACTTCCTCCTCTAAAATTAATAGTGTTAAATCATGCAAATAATCATCTAAAAGAGCAAAATCTTTTTCAAAGCTTCTCAATGCTGATTTTGTTGAAACACATTATGGAAATTATGACTTATCTTAAATTTAGAAAGTACATAATTTCTTATGTGTTATAAAACACAAAAAGGGAACCTCAAATAAGTTTGTCGAGGTTCCCTTTTACTTTAGAAATATGAGTTTAATTTATATAGAAGCAATTAGTACCCATTGATGAACAAAACCTTTTCAAAGATTGTCAAAGTTGGCTTTGTTGAAACACATTACGAAAACTATGACTTATCTTAAGTTTAAAAAGTACATAATTCCCTATGTGTTATAAAAAATTATATTTTTTAGACAATAATAAAAGGCCATGAATTAATAATACCCATAGCCTACGTATTTACATTGCCTTTTATATTAGTCTAATCAATTAAATAATTAATAAACTTTTTAAATTAAATACAAAAAGGATGTGCAAAAAACTAAACAAAAATAGGGTACCTATTTACCTGACAAACAAAATAATCATATTTAATTTTCTTGATTTGTTTGTCTTAGTTTTCATTCCACGGTACCTCCTGAGATTTTTTACAATAATAGTATTTACTATAATCAATATAACATACCTTCTAATTTATTGCAATATTTTAAAAATAATGTTTTCTGTTGTGGCTATTATATTAATCTATCTATCATTAATTCTTCTGCAGAACATATTCCACTGTCTATAGCCTTCTGCCTAAATACTAAATACAATTCTGCTTGTGTTGCATGTACATAAGGATTAACAAATAAAACTCCTATTCCTAAAGCTAATGCACCTAGTATATACCAACCTATAAAGGATAGGTCTAGTATAAACATGTTAAACTTCTCGCCATCTGTCATACCATTGCTTATCTCAATTGCTCTTTTATATCCTATTTGAGGATTATCCGCTAAAATATAAGGCACCATATTATAGGCATATGATTTTATAATACCCGGGATAACAAGCAGTAAAGTCCACAAAATTATCAATACACCCCTATAGAGCATAACTTTTATTATGTTCTTATACCTTTCACCATTAAAGGAATATCCTATGTTATTTAAGTCAACATCTTTACCTGCTGCCCTAACAAAATAGCGCTTGCCACCAACTTCTATAGCATAGCCTAAAAATATTCTAAATAAGAATATTAATAAAGTTATGATAATAGCAATAGTAGCTATTGAAATAATATATGGAATCATATGTCTTGTATTATCCATAATTGATTGCGGAACATATCTTCCATACCCGCTATCATTACTGTTAATGTTCCACCTAAAATTAAATCCTCCTGTGCCACCACCTACAATACCTAGAATAATGCTAACTAAAAAGGCTTTCCAATATGATCCTCTAAGTACTGACTTCGCTCTTGTTTTAATTTGTTCCCTAGTCCACATATACTCGCCCCCATAACAGATATTATTTTTACTCTTTATTATATATTAATAATAATAGTAGCCTTTGATACATTATATCCAGCAAATGTATAAATGCCACAATTTTTAATACTATAATATAAGTTATGATATGTTTTGGTTGGTATATGTTTAAATAAAAAATAACTTTCACTAATAATATCCTTATTTTCTTCTATAAATAACATCCCTATCTTTAATATTGATAATCACATCATCTATTTGTATCTTATAATTATCAATCCACTCAATCTTTGGTTCACTTAGCCTATCTATATAAATAGGCCTGCTTTTCTTGATGATACCTCCATATAATCGTTCATATTGTACTTCAATACTTCCACCTAAAGCCCCTTCATCGTGTACAATAATAGAAGCACTATGTTTCTTGTCTGGAGACATTTCTGTAGATAATATATAAGTCCTCGCAAATCCAAATCTTACTAAAACAATTAAGCAAAAAAACAGGCATATTCCAATATATGTAATCCACGATACGCACTTAACAATAATATGAGATTGTTTTTCCGCTAACATAGGTAGTACAAATAGTAGTGGAAGTGCTATTATAGCGTTTCTAAGCATAATAACTGACAATACAATAGATAAAAGTATAAGTACAGTATGAGGCAATCTAATTTGTCCTTCTCTTCTTAGAATATAAAATAAATATAATGAAATAGAAATATAAAGTACATAAAAAATATTCTGAGCAAATGAAGAAATAAAAGAGTAACCCCCTAAACTCATTGCAATTATAATTATAATAGTTATTATTCCTATTAATACTAGCCGGATTTTAATAAAAATCGCCCCATCTCTTAGAAACCTTGTTTAGCCATATTCTATATTATGGCTCCATAATTATATTCAACATTTTTTCAGTATTATTCATAAATCCCTTCATGATCTGATAATGTTCAGTGTTTTCATATTTAACCTTATTAAATCCATTATTTATTTCATAAATTGTTGAATTGGGATAAGACATTATAATTGCCGAATGTGTAGCTATTATAAATTGAGAATCTTTCTGAACTAATTCGTGAATTCTAGAAAGCATAGCCAACTGCCTTGTTGGTGATAATGCAGCTTCAGGTTCATCTAAAATGTATAATCCTTTACCACTAAATCGGTTCATAAATACAGCAAAAAAAGATTCTCCATGGGATTGCTCGTGTAAGGAACGTCCTCCATAGGAGTCTATAATTCTGGGCCCACACCCATATTTATCCATTTCTTCAATATTTGTAGCAAGATTATAGAAACTCTCTGCTCTTAGAAAAAATCCATCCTTAGGGGCTTTAAATCCCTTGACTAATCTTAGATAGTTATATAATTCCGAATGTGTTTTAGCAGTTGAAAAGTTAAAATTCTTTGTTCCACCTTCAGGATTGAATCCATAGGCTGTAGCAATGGCCTCTAGTATAGTTGACTTTCCAGTACCATTCTCCCCCACAATAAAGGTTACTTTCGGGTGAATATCTAGACTATATAGATTTTTCACTGCATCTAAACAAAAAGGATATTTGGAAAATGAAGATATCTTATCCCTACATAATTCAACCTTTCTTAGATATTGATTGTAACTATGCTGTAGCAAATATAGCACCTCCAATAACCAAATCTTTTATAATAAATTTTTAGAGCATTTCCAGTGCTAAAACTCGATTCATAATATCGCCTATATTTTAAAATTCAATACTCGATTTAATCTCCAACCATTCTTTCTTCAATAAATCCATATACATCACATCGGTAAATACACCAGTCCTGCTATCAAAATATCCTTCCCTAACTATTCCTATTTCTTTAAAACCTAATTTTTTATATAAATTATGTGCTCTTATATTATCTATAATTGACGTTAATTCAATCTTATTAAGATTTAAAAATCGAAACATAAAATCTATAAAATGATATAATGCATCTTTTCCATAGCCTTTTCCCTGTTCAGATGTTTCACATATTTTTATGCCAAATTCACACTTTTGGTTTCTTTCATTCCAGTCTCCATAGTTTACTTCACCAATAGGTTCTAAAGTATCCTTTTTACATATTATAAACCTCTTCCTTTTAGGATATATACTACTATCTTCAATGGATTCTATAATGCTTTTTCTTATCGCTTCCTTACTTTGCAATGTACCGAAAGCCAATGTCGCATGGCTCATCATTTCACCATCATTCCACCATTTGTATAAGTACTCTTCATCCCCTAATTCAGCTGGTCTAATAATAGTATTTTTTCCTAAAATCATTCCTATTTTCTCCCTTCTAACCACTTCATTCATCTATTCATATGAATTCGACTTCTTACTATTTGTTAAAATTCCCATTTCTTAGAAAGTTATCAACCAGTTCTGCTACTTCAAATTTATAATGAATTTCTTCATGATTGTAAGGAACAATAATAAAATCTTTTAATTCTTTATATTTTACAGAGTTAACCTCTACTCTACCATCATTTTCATTTTTCAACAATTTGCCTAATAGTAAATCACTTTTATTTCCTGCGATTCCGCCTATTTCAATACCATCTATTTGCTTTAAATCTAACTTTTCTACATTTTCATGTCTCAAGGATTTCAAAGTCTTAAAAATATTAATAAATATATGAGATATTCTAGAAGCTATATCTGCTAACTCACTTCCCTTGTTTGGAGTAGCTATTAAGACACATCTGTGTATCTTTTCTATATATTTTGTATTAGATAATAACAATCTTATTATTAGTCCACCTGTGCTATGGCCTACAAGACTAATCTTTTCATCTTCTTTTAAGCTACATATAATTTCATTAATTCTTTCTTCAAATATAATAGCAGCGTCCGTTATATATTTAAAGGTTAATGGCAAGTCAACTAATATTGCTTCATATCCTAAAAAATCTAGATTTTTCTTCAAAACAAGCATATCATCATAATGTTTAGTATATCCATGAACTAAAATCACTTTTTTATTCATTTTTAACACCTAAAATCTTCTTATTTTTATTTAATAAACCCTTTTATTTGTATTTCTTCTTGATTTAGAAATAATGCCATTCCTGTATTCATTCCTCTAAAGTTTAACTCACCTCAATATTACACTATATTATAATTATTAATATTCCAGCACAAAATAAGTTTTTATTCCAGATCTATTTTATCTTCAAATATTATTTCAGTGAACTACTCACCACTTACTTACATTCGTTCGTTGAAGTGGGAGCTTCCTGGTCAATAGCACTAATGTACCAAGTTTGTCCAAGCTCTAAGGGTAGTTCCTACCCCGATAATACCAAAACTATATTGCTAGTTTCAGTAGATTTTTACTAGCATTTATATCTCTATCATGATGTGTATTACACTCTGGACATATCCATTCTCTAAGTGCTAAGTTTTTTACTTCTTTGTTTTTGTGACCACAATTAGAGCATAATTGACTGCTTGCATAATTAGATGGAGCTATTATTATTTCTCTACCATACCAATTTGCTTTATATTCTAATTGTATTCTAAATTCAGACCATGATACTTCTGATATTGATTTTGCTAGATTATGATTTTTTAACATATTGCTAACTTTCAAACCTTCTAAAACTATCACTTGGTTTTCGTTTATAATTTTAGAAGACAACTTATGCAAAAAGTCTTTTCTTTGGTTTGTTATTTTTTCGTGTAGTTTAGCAACTTTTAATCTTGCTTTATTTCTATTATTGCTACCTTTTTTCTTTCTTGATAAATCTCTTTGTAGTTTAGTTAGTCTCTTTTCTGATTTTCTTAACCATTTTGGATTTTCAAACACTTCTCCATCTGAAGTGATTGCAAAATCTTTAATTCCTAAGTCTACTCCTACTTTTTTATCTATTTTATCTAACTCCTTTATTTCTATATCTACTAATATTGATACAAAATACTTTTCACTTGGTGTTTGTGATATAGTACAAGATTTTATTAATCCTTCAAATTCTCTATGTTGCTTTATCTTTATCATAGATTTTAGTTTAGGTATTTTTATATATCCATTTTCAATATATACTGTTCCATTCTGATTATTTGTAGTAAAACTATGTCTATTTGTTTTCTTACTCTTGAATTTTGGAAATCCTACTGATTTATCCCTAAAGAAGTTTTTATATGCTTTATCTAAATTTATTTGTGCATTTGCTAAAGATAAACTATCAACTTCTTTTAAGAATTCATATTTCTTTTTATATTGAGCTGGTGTTGGATATTTTTGTTTTTTCAATTCTTCCTTATCATCTTTATATTTATTGTAAGTATCTATCCTATCAGCTAACATAAGATTATATATAAGTCTAGTACAACCAAATGTTTTAGCTAGATATAGTCTTTGTTCTTTATCGGGATATAATCTATATTTATATGCTCGTAACACAATGTCACCTCACTTTATCTGCTGATTTTCAATGTATTTTCTAACTACATCTATAGTTGCTCCACCTGTTGTAAGTAGGCAATAGCTTCTGCTCCAAAAGTGTTCTTGCCATAATTGATTTCTTATTAGTGGAAACTCCTTTTTTATCAATCTACTACTAGCACTTTTATATGCTTTTATGAACTTTGATATTTCAGTATTGGGTTGTGCTTTGAATAACAAGTGAACATGGTCATTATCATGATTCCATTCTTCTAAAGTGATATTATATTTAGGACTTATATGTTCAAATATTTCTTTTAATCTATTAGATATGACATTGTTTATAGCCTTTCTTCTGTATTTTATAACTAACACCAAATGATAGTTTAATAAGAATACTGAATGATTATTTGTGTCTAATTTCATTGGATTATACCTCTTTCTTAATTATACTACTGAATATATAACGGAATATATTTCCCAATGTTTCAACCTTTTTTTATTTGGGGATTTAGCCCAAATAAAAAAGATGTTATCCATCTCCCACCTAAAGAGGATGGGAGAATTCCACATTATCCGTTAAATATATGACCTATTTTATTAGCTTTGACAGTTTTTTAAATATAGGAGTGCCTGCCTCTTTTATTAAATCAAAAAACACTGTCTCTGTATTAGTAATCACAGCTCCCATAGTCGACATTAAATCTAGGCCATTTTTGTAATTTGCTTTTGTACGTGAACATACTGCATCTTCCACCACAAAAACTTGATAATTATTAGCTATTAAATCTCTAACAGTTTGAAAAACACAAACATGAGTCTCCATACCAGTAATAATAATCTTTTTCCTTCCTAGTTGATTAAGCCTTGAAATTACTTCTTCGGTATAGCCAGAAAACGTTGTTTTTTCATAGGTTAATGCTTTATCTAAATTAGTATTTAATTCTAAAACTGTCTTACCCAAGCCTTTGGGATATTGTTCTGTAACTAAAATAGGAATCTCTAAATCTTTTGCAACTGAAATTAAAGTATTAGTCTTACCAATTACTTCCTCACCATATTTCATTACTGGTACTAACCGTTCTTGAATATCAATTACCATTAAAACAGCTTCTTCCTTAATTAAAGTAAACTTATCCAATGCAAATACTCTCCTTTATAATATATTTAAACTAAAGATTTATAGAATTTCCAGCTGTTTATTAGCAGGAAAACACATATAATGTCAATATTTATTCTAATAATTCAATTTGTATTAGCTTTGTTATTGTTATTTCCCCTTTTTCTATAATATAGCTATCATAATCCCCAACTGGTTTATATCCTATTTTCATATAAATACTGTTTGAAGTAGGATTTGCTAGATCCGTAAATAAAGAACAGAACTTATAGCCAGAATCTAATAAATGTTGACTTAATGCTGCCACACAACTGGTTGCGTAGCCTCTTTTTCTTAATTCCTTTGGTGTATGAACTAAAGCAACGGTAGCCCCATTTTGTGTAGGCCTAGCTTTAGCTGCCATTGATACTACTTTACCTGCATCTTCCCATAAAAAAATAGTTTTTTCTGGTAGCCTATTTCTAACTACCTCATAACATTTTTCTTTATCTGGTGAAGCATTTAATCCAGTATCAATTTCAAAGTCATACCGCCCCTGTGCTACAAACTCTAAGTCTTCTTCATCGGCTGGTCTTAATATTCCTTCTCCAATTGTATTTTTATTTACTTCCCTTAGTTCATAAACCCTCATATTCATCTCTAATTTTACCTTACAATCGTTATATTTGCTCCAAATATCACAAGTTCTTTTTGATAGTTCTTTAGGACCTATAACACCAGGTATATCAATATTTCTATTACGTAAATCACCTACTAATAATTCTATTGCGTCATCACACTCTTCTCTGTTGCTATATACAACTAGTTTATTAGGAGGTGTCATAACCGCCGCTATAGCTAATTCCTCTCCTTGTTTTACAGTAGCAAGATAAACATCACTATAATAATCTGGGTTGTTTTTAATTGTATTGCAAATACCTAACATAAGATTATTTAATGCTTCGCTTTGCTCTAAATACTTTAAGGTTTCTTCTAAAAAAGTATCTATATTCCTATGTTTGTTTAATTTCATTTCCCCCATCTCCCCCTACTCTAATTCCACACTCTTGAATCCCACCTTCGAATCAACTGAAAAATGATTTAGGATATATTAATTCTCCCTTAATTCTATCTAACTCTCCTGCTATTAATTCACATACCATAAATACTTCATCCGATACTTTAAATTGTTTTAGTTCTAGTCCAAAATTTCTCGCTGGTTTAAATCCAAATTTAGGATAGTATGTCGGATGTCCTATCAACAATACAATCCCATATCCTAAATCCTTACATCTTTTTAATCCTTCTTGAATTAGTTGGCCACCTATTCCTGTTTTTTGTAGACTTGGTTTGACTGCAATTGGAGCCAGTACTATTACTTCATGACTATTATCACCATTTATTACTTCTGCTTTGCTTAATAATAAATGACCTACTATTTCATTATCTTCTTCTGCTACAATGGATAACTCTGGAATAAATTGTGTGGATAATCTGATTCTCTCTATCAGCTTAGATTCATCTTCCCTATTCCCAAATGCTTCATAATTCAATTTAAAAACACTACTATGGTCGCTTACAGTTTCGGTTCTTATTTTAATCATCTATGACTCCTCCATAATGATTTATTGGTTTTATAATTTATTAATTTCGCCTAAAAGTTCTCTTTTTTATATTTAATTTGGTTATAAAATATTTATAGATTTCCTAGCATTCTTCTAATAATAAGAATTCTTTTATACATTCTATAATACTATCTATATTGGTATAGTCAAAAAACAAAAAAATACTGCAATACTTCCCATAGCACATCCTGCTCTAAGTTTTTCTCTTATATATTTAATAAGTTGTCTAAAGTATTAAACTTAAACTAGAAGTTATATCAACCAAATATTCTTATATGTCTAAACCAAATCATAATCCTATCCCATTTTTTTCTTATCCAACTTCGATTATCTTTTAGTAATTTTATATTACACAATTCCCCTATGTAACCAACTACTTGATCAATTGTCATATCATCTGTATGTATATGTTCCTTAAATACAGAATTGCTTAATTGGCTAATACACCTATCAATTTGTTGCGCTGCCCATGAGTTTTTTCCATCCCCTCTTTGTCTTAGCCTTTTCAATAAGGTTTCTTTCTTTGCCATCAATGTGAAATGCTTAATATCGATACCTTCCTGTCTTAATCTATCTACTACTTCATTAAAATAAATTTGGTTTGTAATTGTCATGGGAACAATAATAATACCACTATACTTCTTACTTATATATTCCAGCATTTGATAATTAAATTCTCGCCATATATGAAAATCTTGGAAATCATTTAACTTCAGTTCCTTAGGTATATTATCACGTATAAAAAACCCTGCTTCCTCTGGATCATAAACATAAGAATTTTCTATTCGCCTACTTAACTCATATGCTGTATGGGTCTTTCCACTTCCAAATGCTCCATTAATCCAAATTATCATACTATAGTCCTCCAAGAACAAGTTTGTTATTTAATTTCCATTTATAATCTCTTTATCATATGTATATCTTCTGGCTCTTTTTCGAATAATTCTTTGTCGACTTCATTAGTTATTTGACTTCCATAACTTCTATAAAAATTAACTGCTGATTCCGTTTCAGTTGATGAAATATATAAATACTTAGCTCCTCTACTTAATGCTACTTTACTTAATTCATTCATAATACTAGAAGCAATACCTTTCCTCCTATATGACCTAGATACATACATCAAGTCTACTTGAAGCTGATCCCTATCATTACCTCTAAATTTATGTGCTAGAACTCCAAATCCAACTAATAGCTCTTTATCGTATGCACCGAAAGCAGTTCCACCATTAGACAATTCGTAAATAAAACGTTCCATCATTTCATCAATAATATCCTGACTCCAATTCGGACAATCATGCCCTGCTTTGATTTCTCCTAATATTCCTTCTTTATATCTATATATTAATTCTATTCTTTCTGACCGATCAATTTCCTTTATTTTATCAACTTCATCTATTTTCATCTCTCTTATTAAAATCAATCTCATTTCCTCCTTTACAAACTAAGCCTGACTTATTAGAATAATATAAACTTCTTTCAACTTTACAATATTGAAGAAATATATCTGCTATATTGTTCTACACTTTCTTAATGATTCCTTTTAATTAGCAATATCTTTACTATTCTACAGCAAAGGCTGCGAATTAACATCCACAGCCTAAATATATTCGCTCTTATTTTATTTTACCTATTTTAGGAAATGGAAATAATCTAAAATAGGCTTTTCCTATAATTATATCCTTATCTACTGGACCAATCTCCTTACTTCTACTATCCCTACTATCATTCCTATTATCACCTAGTACAAAAATCTTACCTTTCGGAACTACTATTTTTAAATCCCTTGAAGAAATATCCGTATCATAAATATATCCTTCTTCTAACTCTGTGCCATTTACAGATACTATACCATTATTAATTTCAACAGTATCTCCTTCAATTCCTATAACTCTCTTAATCATGTTCTTTCTTTCTGGTTCAAATTCAAAAACGACAATATCTCCATAAGCTGGATTTTGGACTTTATATAATAATTTATTTATTAATAATAAATCATAAGTATCTAATGTAGGAGCCATTGATGTTCCATAAACAATTGTTGGTAAAGCAAAAGTTGTTATTAATAATGCAGCCAATAATGAAATTATAATGGTTTTAGCCCACTCAATTATTTCTTTCTTCATAGATTTCTCTCCTTTATTAAAATTTTTTACACTCTAAAATTTTGGTATATGATTTATACCAAATAATCTTCACCTTGAAATATACCTTTCTAGTTACCCAATATGAGTCAATAAGATCTGAAGATTATATCAATTTTATATGATGATTATAATAAAATACTTTACTCACCTAAAATAATATCCTTATACATGTTTACTTGTTCAATCATATGCCCTATATTTCCCTCTCCTGCATAAATAGACATATCAAAAAAATCATGGTTTAAATCTGACCAAAACAGCTCATTTGCCTCCTCTACAAGGTTAACATTATGTTGGAGTTTGCCTACATACACTTCTACATAACACTTCTGATAGTAATATTTAAAATCCATAAGGTGCTTTAAAATTATATCACCCTTTGAAATACCTGTTTCTTCATATAATTCTCTATACGCCGCATTAAGTCCATTTTCTCCAAGTTCTATCTTGCCACCGACCAAATTGTATAACCCTTTATAAGGATCCTTTTTACGTTTACACATCAATAATTTATCTAAATTCATATTATAAACCAATATAACATTATATCCTTGCATATACTTTTCCTCCATACATAAATAGGTCTTTAACAAATCCTTATATAAATTTCATATTATCCATTATAATATAGGTTTAATATTAATCATATTTTCTTAATGAACCTTAATCTAGAATTCTTTCAAAGTTTATACTGTCTTGCCATTTGCCATTTAAGTAAATATACTGTTTAGATCTACCAACAAACTCAAATCCATTCTTTATTAATACAATTTGAGAACCAATATTCTCTGGTGCAGTTCCTGCCTCTATTCTATGAAGCTTGTGTTTATTTAAGGCTTCATCTAAAATAAGCTTAACAGCTTTTGTAGCGTAACCTTTACCATTATATTTTTTTCCTATCCTAAATCCCAGTTCTGCCTTATTAAAGATTCCCCTTATTACTGATACAAGATTTACTCTGCCAACTATTTTATTATCTGCATCTTTTATTAGGTACATATAGATCAGACCTTCTTCTTGTTCCTCTACTATTTCCTTCAATATAGATTTAAAATTATCAAACTTATAATATTCATCACCTCTTGAAGGTATTATCGATTCAAAAAAACTTCTATTTTCAACTTCAAACTCAAAAAGTTCTTCTGCATCTATTTCTTCAATTGGTTTAATTATAATAGACATAAAAATCCTCTCCTTTTGTTGTCCTATTGCTGTATTATTCTGCATTTTACCATTAATTCCTTTAATTGTGTAATATCTTTTGCTATATAATAACAGAAGGCCATGAATTAATATCCATAGCCCATATATCTCTATTAATTTTAATATCTATCTATGTATAGCATTAGTTTCTAGCTTCCCTAATCTACACTCTTTAAAGATTCTACCATTTCTACATTTTTAAGTTTATAATACATTACCATATTAACAAAAACTGCAAATACTAATGTTAGTACTACAGAGATCATGTAGTTTTTTTACATCTTTAAATTCGATATATTTATTCACCATTATCTACTCCTTGTAAAATTGCATATACCAAATATAGTGCTATATAAATTCTGCCACAATTCATTGCTAATTAACCGTACTTTAAATATTTAAAGCCCACAGGCAAATACCTGTGAGCTTTAACTTTTAGTTCCTTATTTATAGTAGCTATTAAATACATCATCGTTCTGAGTCCTCAGCACAGATCAAAGTTTTATTTACTATTTAATAATTTAATTTTTCTTTCACAGGCTTCCACAGCCTCCATAAGAATGCTTCTAAAACCTCTTTTTTCCAAAGCATAAACACCTTCTATAGTAACTCCTCCAGGGGATGAAACTATATCCTTTAGTGCTCCTGGGTGTATTTCTTTTTCAAGCATCATCTTACCTGTTCCAATTAAGGTTTGAGCTGCATATATATATGCTTTATCTCGCGGCATACCCTGCAATACACTTCCATCTGCTAAAGCTTCTACAAACAATGCAATAAAGGCTGGACTACAACCACTTATAGTAGTTACTGCATCAATCATATATTCCTCAATTTTATCCACCTTACCAATACTACTTAGTAAGTTTGTTGCTAGGTCAATCTCTTCTTCGGCTACATTCTTATTAGCGGTTAAAGCAATCATACCCTCCCCAACAGTTACAGCAATATTAGGCATAATTCGAATTATTTTCATTGGTCGTTTGAAATAGCCCTCTACATTATTTGTAGTTACTCCAGCCGCTAATGAAATTATTAACTTATCATCGGTTACATATGGGGCTATTTCTTTTAAAACCACTCCATACATATCTGGTTTAATACCTAAAAAAATTACATCACAGGTTTTAGCTAAGTCAACATTACTGTTACAAAAATTTATATTAACTTCATTACATAATCTTTCTGCTTTTTCTTTAGATCTATTTGTAACATATATTAAATTATTCATACCTTTAAAGTTCTTAATAAGTCCACCAATTATGGTAGATGACATATTTCCTGCTCCAATAAATCCTATTTTTTTATCCATTGTTACACCTCTTCTATTTTGCTACTTAAAACTACTAGCTAATTTATACATTGTCTAACTACTCAAGCTTATTATATTGCTATTTATTTCTCTTCTGGTAAAAATATAGTGGCTTTAGTTTCATTATTGTAGGCCTTCATTAAAATGTCATGTGTCTTCCCATTAGCCAAGATCATTGGTATACCATAACGATTTACAATTCTTGCTGCCTCTATCTTAGTTGTAATTCCACCTGTACCAAAGGAATTAGATTGTCCAATCTCAATTTCTTCTAACATGATATCTATATTTTCTATCTGTTCTAACAGTTTGGCATCATCATAATCCTTAGGATTCTTATCATAAATACCATCTATATCACTTAAAAGTATCAATAAATCAGCATTCCATAGACTTGCTGAGTAGGCTGCTAGAGTATCATTATCACCAATTTTAATTTGCTCCACACTTACGGTATCATTTTCATTAATAATTGGTACTATACCTTCATCTGCTAAAGTAAACAGTGTGTTTCTCATGTTTAAAGTTCTAGTTTTATCAAAAAAATCTTCTCTTGTTAAAAGAAGTTGACCTATATAGATTCCATGTTGAGAAAAATGACTATTATAGGCAGACATTAGCTCTACTTGTCCAATTGCACATAAAGCCTGCTTATAATGCATGTCCTCTTTTCTAGACCACTTATTTGTTCTACTAATGCCAGCAATTCTAGCACCTGAAGTAACAATTGCGACCTGCTTTCCTTCAGCGATTAAAAAAGATACTTGATTGCATAGCTCCTCTATAAAAACATGATTAATAGTACCATCTTCATTGGAAAGTGTATTACTACCGATTTTTATTACAATTTTTCTACTCTTCTTCATTACTTCCGATAACATTTTAATCCCTCTATTCTCTAATTTGCCCGTTTCCTATAATTGTGTACTTTACAGTAACTAATTCATTTAGTCCCATTGGTCCCCTAGCATGGATTTTTTGGGTACTAATTCCCATCTCTCCTCCAAAACCAAAAGCCCCACCATCTGTAAATCGAGTTGATGCATTTACATATACTGCCGCTGCATCTACCCTTCTTAAAAAGTAATTGGCGTTAGTAAAGTTCTCTGTAATAATGGCCTCAGAATGTTTCGTACCATATTTTTGTATATGGTCGATTGCTTGATTTATATCTGAAACAACCTTGATTGCAAGGGTATAATCCAGATATTCCTCTGCCCAATCCGAATCTACGGCTCCCTTTATATTAATTAATTCTATTGTTTTAGGGCACCCTCTTAATTCAACTTTATCGCTTAATGCATCATATAGCATTGGTAAAAACTTAGATGCTATGCTCTCATGAATTAACGTGGTTTCACAAGCATTGCAAACTCCTGGCCTTTGTACCTTGGCATTCGTAATGATTTTAATAGCATTTTCTAAGTTAGCTGACTCATCCACATAAATATGACAATTGCCAACTCCTGTTTCGATAGTAGGAACTGTAGCATTGTCTATCACAAAACGAATTAAATCTGCTCCACCTCGAGGAATAATTACATCAATATATTCATTTAATGTTAGCATTTCCTTCACAATACTTCGATCAAGATCATCTACAAGCTGAACTACGTCTTGGCTTATTTCACTTTCCATTAAACCTTCTTTGATAACTTTAACCAAGGCTTTATTAGAATGAATTGCAGAGGAACTTCCCCTTAATAAAATACAGTTACCACTTTTTAGTGCTAATGCAAATGCATCCAAAGTAACGTTAGGCCTTGATTCATAAATAATTCCGATAACCCCTAATGGTACAGTCATTTTACTAATTGTTAGTCCATTTTCCAGGGTCCATACATCATTGCTTTTCCAAATAGGATCATTCAGCTTAATAATAGTATTAATGCTATCAATCATTCCTTGAATTCTATCTTCATTTAATCTTAGGCGATCAATCAGACTCTCTTTTGTGCCTTTTTTTATTGCAACTTCAATATCTTTTTCATTTTCAGCTAATATATATGATGAATTTTTCTTTAAACTATTTGCTACAAGATGTAATGCTGCATTTTTAGAATTGGTGGGAGTAGCTGCTAATAAATGGGAAGCATCCCTTAACCTTGCACACTTTTCTATTAAATTTGACATTTTACCACCCTTTCTGCATTTGAATAATATTATTATTATAACGGATTATGTATACATATTCAAATGCATAAATTAGCAATAAGTGTGTATATCATTCTACAATGATATAATCTATATAGATCTTTTAAATCAAAAAATAGACTGTATTTAGTAACAGTCTACTGAATAGTAATTTTTTATAATATTAACCTATATACCAAATTTTTTTCTATATCCACACTTCCTGCATAACTCTTCAACTGCTTCTCTTCTTGAAAAGCCATTAAACAGATTATTTGCTCTATCACTCTCTACTATTTTAGAAAAGTGAGTTTTATTTATATTTCCTAAATTAATTACTCCTTCACCATCAAGACAACAAGGTACTACAGTTCCGTCCACTAATATAGCTACTTGGTTCCTGAGTCCATAACAAAAACCTTCTCCTTCGTCTTCTTTCTCTTTTAAATCTGGCCACTCAAACTCATGATCCTGATTTAAATATATTCTATCAGCAATTTTAGTCCCACTACCTGGAGTGACTTTCTCTTCAATTTTATAGGATAAGTTAAATTCTCTTTCTATTATTTCAAGTAATTGACGATTTCTTTTCCTTTGAAGATTTGTTACATTGTCCTTATCTAAATTCCATAGTCTTAATGATATAAAAACATCGGTATTATCTGTGGCTTCCTTTACAAATGCAAGTATACTATTGATGTATTCCTCCTTATTTTTTCCTCCATCATTTCCATCAAAGCTATGAAGTGAAAAATTAACCTGTCTTAATGCTGGCTTCTTGAGTACCTTATCCTTAACTCTATTTATAAGGGTTCCATTTGTAGTTATATTAACTCTAAATCCTTTTTCATAACTTAAATCTAAAAACCTATCTATTTCTGGATGTAAAAGAGGTTCGCCCTTTACATGAAAATATATATAATCTGTATGAGGTTTTATTTGATCTAATATTTTAGTAAATGTTTCTATTTTCATAAATTCAGGCTTTCTCTTTGTTTGTGGACAAAAACTACAAGCAAGATTACACACATTTGTAATCTCGATATAAAACTTTTTAAATTTTTTCATTTGTTTATCTCCTACATTAAGATATTCTTTCTACACATATTTTATATTCTTTCCCCCCATAAAGTCTACCTTCAAATATTATAAGGTATTGTACTGATAGTCAAAAGTATACATATTATCAATAGCTATGAATTATAAGTTCCTTTATACTATAAAATGATATAATTTTGTGAACCAGATCAGAAGTTATTACAATATATATATGAAGGATCAATTAATACATAAGCCTTTTTAAGGCTGAAGATGCCGTCAAATTAAGGGAAAGGAGGAAATAGCAGATTGGATGTTACAGAATTAAGTCATTTAATTGAAAGCCATGGTAAGTCTGTTTATGGATTTTGCTATCAGTTGACAAGAGATAAACACCAAGCTGATGATTTGTATCAGGAAACTTTCTTAAAAGCTACGGAACTGTATCACAAAATAGATAAGGCTAAGAATCCAAAGGGGTTTCTAATCGCTATTGCAGCGAATACGTGGAAGAATCAGCGGCGAAAATTTGGTTGGCGACAGAGGATTGCAAAGATGGAGGAATTTCAAGATGATTTTGCTAATACCTCTCAGATAATCGATACCAGTACGCCAGAGCTTGTTGCGATAAGCAATGAACTTCATAAAATGATTGGTATGGCTTCAGCATCATTGAATGACAAATTAAAAATACCGCTGTATATGTACTACACTTCTGAGTTATCAGTTGAGGATATTGCTTCCGCACTTAAGATTCCAACTGGTACTGTAAAGAGTAGACTTCACAAGGCAAGAAAAGTGATTAAAGAATTTATGGAGGTAAATGGATATGAGGGATTTTGAAAAATTAGATCGGCTGTTACGGCAAGCCATTTCTTCAAATAATGAACCAGATGAAAGTTTAAATCAAAAAATAATTAGTCAGGTGAGGGAGAGAAGTAAAATGAAACGTGTAAATAAAAAAAGAATGTCCACTGTAGCAATATGTGCGATGCTTATCTTATCAACGTCAATTTCAGCATTTGCAGTGTGGAAGTTACTCACACCAAAACAGATCGCGGAAAATCTGGGCAATGAAAGTCTTGCCATTGCCTTTGAGGGGGAAGATGCATTAGCCATTAATCAGACTCAGATCAGTGGAGATTATAAGGTGAGTTTACTTGGAATTGTATCTGGTGAAAAAATCAGTGATTTTGAAAGCTCAGTTGATGACATCGTTCATCCTAACAGAAGCTATGCAGTGGTAGCTATTGCAAATGCCAATGGTACACCGATGCCAAGTACCCATGATGCGGCATATGGCGAGATTCCGTTTTTTGTTTCACCATTTATAAAAGGTCAGAATCCTAATAGATTTAACATTATTACAATGAATGGCGGTTACAGCGAGTTCGTAAAAGATGGCACAATGTATCGGATTGTGGAATGTGATAATATAGAGATTTTTGCAGACAGAGGCTTGTACCTCGGTGTTAGCTCTGGCACGTTCTATGATGCCAATGCCTATCACTTCAACTTAGAAACGGGTGAGGTTATTCCTAACGCCGATTATGAGGGCGTCAATGTCCTGTTTGATTTGCCTCTAGACCCATCAAAAGGGAACCCGGAGAAAGCTGAAAAATATCTTCAGACACTGATTGATCAACAGACACCAGCTCAAGAAGACATAGATGAGGAACCAATGGATATCGAAGCTCTACTAGCAGAATCAACGCTCATTCCAGAATCCGTGCAAAAAGTTATTCCTGATAAAGCTGGTATGATTACTTACCACTTTGAGGGTCGTAAATTTGAAATATCCTTCGAGTACTTGTTTGAAGAAGATCAGGTAGGTCTTTCTGACAAGTTCTATATCGATGACGATGGCCATATTAAAAACATTCTTGTTTTTTCGAGAGACACCGATGGAGTTATCTCAGCTATGACGTACAGAAAAAATTAACATCTCAATTTTAGCAGCATAAATCACCAATTAAACACTTGATATAACTAGGTTGTGACTGTATCCATCCTTTAAGTTGACGACTGGTTGTTTCCTTGTACCGGATTGAGACCATACTATTCTAAAACATAGCCAATGTCACCGCCTTACTGATAGAAATTTGATGGACGGTATTTAATCTTTCGGAGATCTATGTGACATTGACTTTGACCTCTTTGCATAAAAGAGGTCTTTTTTATTTTATGTGAAAATAAAAAGAGTTTAATAGTTTTTACATTTCATATATTGACCTTTATTTGAAGTAAAGTGGTATAATAAGGTAGTAAAATTTTAAAAGAAAAAATAGTACTTAATCCAGCTTAGGAGAATGAATTGTAGATTCATTTTTAAATTGGCACATACATAAAGAGATAATAGAATTTTTATATAATCTTACATTTTAGTGCATTAAATGAGAGGATATATTTGTTTTATAGTGCTAAACTTTGATTGTAAGGAGGTAATGTTATGGAATGGTTGGAACGATTTAATCAAGCTGTCGATTATATTGAAGATAATTTAAGTGAAACAATTGATTATGACAAGGCTGCACAGATTGCTTGCTGCTCAACCTTTCACTTCCAGAGGATGTTTTCTTATATTGCAGGTATACCGTTGTCCGAATATATTCGCCGTAGAAGAATGACATCTGCAGCATTCGATTTGCAAAGTAGGAAGATGAAGGTAATTGATGTTGCACTGAAATATGGTTATGATTCACCAACATCATTTAATCGTGCATTTCAGAATGTTCATGGAATTACGCCATCCGCTGCTCATACAGAAGGGGTAATGCTAAAAGCTTTTCCACGCATAACCTTCAAAATTTCAATTAAAGGAGATGCAGAAATGAATTACAGAATTGAGAAAAAGAATGCTTTTAGAATTATCGGTGTTAAAGAACACATGAACATGAACATTGAGGAAAGTTTTGCAAGAGTACCACTATTTTGGGCAGGTACTATTAAAAGTGGTATAATTCCGAAAATGTGTGAATTAATGAATCAGCCACCATTTGGGGTACTTGGTGTTAGTACTAGTATAAATGGTACAGACTTTAATTATTACATTGCTGTTGCAACTGATAAACCAACTATTCCAGGTACTGTTGAGTATGAAGTCCCTGCTTCTACTTGGGCAATTTTTGAATGTGTTGGGGCAATGCCAAATGCTATACAGGATTTGCAAAAGCGGATTATTACGGAATGGTTACCGACATCTGGATACGAATATGCTAATGCTCCAGATATAGAGATTTATTTTGAAGGAGACCAACAATCTCCCACATATAAATCTGAAGTATGGCTTCCTATTGTGAAGAAGATCTAAAATAGTAGAATTAGATTATTTTAGTGATAAACAAATGAATAGTAGCAGAAGAATTAGTAGCTGTTGATGAGAAAGTTTTATTCTTCTGCTATTTCTATTTGTAATATCAATATATTTTTGTAATCTAAAGTAGGGGAAAAGATATTTATGAGAAAATATAACGAGATAATTTGCGAAGTTGCCTGTACTAAATTAAAAAGGCATATGCCATATAGTTGGGACTTAAATATATATCGTGGATGTGAGCATGGTTGTAAATATTGTTATGCTATGTATTCCCATCAGTACCTAGGGTCAAAAGATTATTTCGGTAATATTTTTATAAAGACAAACATTGTCCAAAAGCTTGAAGAACAATTAAGTAGCTCCAGTTGGAAGAGGGAAATTATCAATATTGGTGGAGTAACAGATAGCTATCAGCCAATAGAAGAAGAATATAAAATTATGCCTAAAATACTTAAGCTGTTGATAAAATATAAAACACCAGCAATTATATCTACAAAATCTGATTTAATACTAAGGATTATGATTTGATTGATGAATTATCAAGAATTACATATGTCAATGTTGCTGCCACTATTACAACTATGGACGAAAATATACGAAAACAGATAGAGCCTAAGGGTGTTGATTCACTTAGAAGATTTGCTGCGCTGAAAGAATTTAGGAAAACGAATGCTTCTGTTGGATTACATGTTATGCCAATCATTCCCTATATTACCGACAGTTTTGAAAATATAAATTCACTTTTTAAAAATGCTCAAGAAGTCAATGTACACTATGTGTTACCTGGAACTCTCTATTTACGAGGACAGACTAGGTCATTATTCTTTGAATTTATCCGACAAGAGTTTCCACATCTATACAATGATTTATTAGCTCTCTATAAAACTGGTAGTGCCGATAAAACATATAAAAATCAATTATATCAATTTGTAAATGAATTGAGAGATAAATATTCTCTGTCAAGTAGTTATACCAAACCTATGAAAGAGAAAATAAATCAAATAAAATATACTCAATTATCATTCTTGGAGTAAGTTACAAGAATAATAGGATAGAATATTTAGCATATTGTGATGTAAAGGCAAAAGAAATTGTTGCATGCATTTTTAATGCAGAAAATATAAGTCCATAGTAGTTTATACTGGATAACCTAATACTAAGGGGCCAACGTTAATGTTAACCCCTTAGTTCATATATCTTATTTTCCATTTACTTGTCTAACTGGCCTTGCTTCTATATAACCCCTGTATCCCATGGGAGCAAGCTGAAATCTAGGTCCATCTTCATCTGCCCATTCAAAACCATATATCTCAGGTTTATAGTTTTTCATAACTTCCAATAGTTCCTCAATTAAATATTCTTGCACAATGCCACGGTGAATATCCAGCAGATTGTGCAAGCATATGTAATGTAATTGGTTCGGTTATATGTGCATCTATATAGTCTTGCATACGCTGAACTGCATTGATTTTTTCCCATCTCTCCATGCCTTCACCTCCTATACAAAGAATAATGTATTTTAATCAATAAAATCTTGACCTGTATTACTAAATATTTAGACTTTAGTACTTTCATCTATGAATATATAATAATTTACAATGTCTTTTACCTAATATTAGGCTATACCCAAAGTACTATAAAACTATGAACTATTATTTACTTTTTAGCAAAGGCTATTATATGGCCATCAATATCTGAACCGTAAGAAACATAGTGTCCCCATGATCTTAATTCTGTCTTACTTATTCCTATACCTCCTGCCTTTATCAACCTATAGTAGAAATCATCTGGATCTTCAACAAATAGATAAATTTCACATCTTGGTATTCCTTTTCCATTCTGAGGATTAGGGATTTTATTCTCAAGAACCCTTACTATCCCTTCTGCTGGCATTATTCCTAGTGTTACATTTTGTGAAAGTTGAAATTCAGTCATACCTGGTACATCTAATATTGGATCTATCCCTAATAATTCCTGATAAAATAATTTAGATATTTCTTGATTTTCAACGTATATAATAAACATAATGCTATTTCCAATATTTAAACTCATAATTTTAACTAATACCTCCCACCATGCATATCTAAAACATGTATCATTTATAATAATAGAAAGCCATAAAATCCTTTAAATGACCTACTTGCATTTTTATAAATATATTAGTTTCTACATTTTCAGATGCTCTCATCAAGATATTCTTTTTTCATCATAGTTCATTTTCTTTTCACTAACTTATACTCTGCACTCATAAAATAGATCTACTTTCTCTTAATCATATATGCAGAAATTACTCCTACAGCTAAAATGGTCCCCGTAGTTACAAGAAATAATGTACTATTGTTGAAATTTAATATAGTATTGCCTTTGGACTCTCCACTATTTTCATCAATATGTACCAATGCAGATATATCCTCATAAACTGAACTATTTTCATTTTCTAAACTTCCATCATAAATTAATTTTTTACCTGAGTATACTTTACCTTGATTACCATCAAAGCTAAATTCATTTTTTGTACCATTACTGTTAACAAAGTATTTTATAGCAGCCGCATCCATTTTAATATAAATTGATGCATCTTTTGGATAAATGATATTAAGTGTCTTATAATCTTTAGAATCTAGCTTGTAAATACCCCACGCATTTATAAAATTATTGCCTGTTTTATTAATAGATACTAATACATAGTCACCCTTTTGAGGTCTACTTTCTGTAGACTTATCTTCATAAAACAAAGCATACTCTGTAACTCTTCCCACTGTTATTGTTCCTTTTATAGTAATTTGTTTATTTGGTGAGACTAGGCTTATATCCTTTGAACTAACAATTTGTTTTTCTACATCAACAGTAATTTCATTTTCTGATGACTCTGTGACCTCCCCTATAACAAGGGCATCATGATCATTATGCATTAACCGGTACAACTGATCTGCAGCATACCCTATGGTATAACTAAAAAATACAATAATAATGGGAATTATAAAATAATAACCCTTATTCTTTTTCATAGCAACACCTTCTTATAATTATGTTATTTCCTATATAAGTAAGCTACTATATTTAACAAGCATCTCCTATAGCCTTAATTCTGCTTCATCGAAATTGTTTAAATAAATAATCTTTTATGTTTCTTTTAGCCAAGTTTTGAATAAGCATGTCTATCTTTTTTTATTCATTACCCATACACCCTTTCTATAGCAGATTGTATACAAAGTTTTGCTATCTTGATAGTCATTTTTTAGGTTTTTGAGCAACAATAATAAATCTATGCTCTTCACTTTCAATATATCCTTGCTGCTCAATTATTGATTGTAATTGACATAATTTTTCGAAGCAGCTATCAACTGAAAAATTGGGAAATTCCCATTCAATAACTCTTGCAAAATAGACTAGTGCTCCAATATCAAAGAATTTTAGCTTTGGAAAGCATTCTTCTGACTTTAAAATAGTTAATCCTTGGTTTTGAATCAACATCAAATTATTTTCTAAATTATGTTCACTACTAATGACCTCTTCAAAATCATTTATTAAAAATCTCGATAATTCTTTATTATTTAAACCTCCAACCTGTTGTGTAATAAATAAACCAGTAGGCTTTAGCAACCTATAAACCTCTTTGATGTCAAAGCTCTCATGCTTGTTGATTATTACATCAAACATATTATTTTCAAATGGCAAACAGCTATCATCAAAAACTTGTCTAACATCAATACCTAATGGTGTTAGTTTTCTTTTACACAATTCAAAGTTAGGTGGATATGCTTCTGTTACAAATGTGTTATTATAAGGGTGATTTAGAGTCAACAAATACTCCCCACCTCCAGTACCCATATCTAATAGTATAGAATTAGATTTTAAATATTGGCGAACTATATTATCATAGTTCCATGGCAATGGTTCCTCTAATTTTCTTTTACTAATATAAGAAAAGTCCCATCCTTTAAAACTCTTTTCTTCTTCTGATATCCAGTATTCTTTTAATTTCATATAATCCATAACTATGCTCCTTTTCATAATTTACTTTGATGAAAAGCAGTGCAGTTAACTGATAACAAATTTGGCAATCCCGGTACAATCTGCTATCAGATTATATTAACTGCACCGAGTAGTTAATTCGCTTTTTTCTTTTCACTAAAGTCACTTCCTCTCATACAAAATACTAATAATTTTTACTTTGTAAAATAAATATGTATTACAATTTTTATAGGTAAAGTATAATACACATATCTTCTAAAATCTTAATCTATTAGGCTTTTGTTCCTTTTATAATAATACAAGTAGTCTTATCAAATTCATCTTTAAAGTCTGGTCTTCTATCTAAAGCATATTTATCTGGAACAGGCTCAACTATACTATTAATTATAAACCCTTCAGATATTATTGAATTAATGACCTCTGATATTGGACGATGGTATTTTTCAACATTATCAATAAACCATTTTGAATATCGTTTCCCACTATGCATATAATCAGATAAGTTATAATGCACTTTATTTCCATACTCGTCCTTTGTCCAAGTTGGTCCAACTTTAGGTGCTGTTGTATATGGATGCTCCTGAGAATATAGCAAAATTCCACCATCATTCAGTAAAACTCTAATATCATACAATAGTTTTTTAAAATCTTTTACATAATGAAATGCCAAAGAACTAAAAACCAAATCAAACCTTTGGGTTAAACTTCCGATTTTATTCATATCCATAAGCATATATTCTACTAATTCATTTGGATTTTCTTTTCTGGCAACTTCAAGCATCTTATGAGAAATATCTATGCCTACAACTGATAATGCACCTTTTTTAATAAAATCAATACAATTGTTTCCATATCCACAACCCAAATCAAGAACTGTTTTTCCTTTTAAATCAGGAAGCAATGCTTTTATCGCTGGTTGTTCAATAAGGGTATTATAATTATCTTGGTTATTTCTAAGCTCCCTATATTTTTCAAAAAATAGATCATTATCATATACATTTTGACTCATTAGTTTCCCCCGATTTAAACAATATTTATATTAAAAACTATCTTATACATATTTCTTCCTATCAATATCATTTGATCCTCTATTGAATTAGTAATTTTTCTTAATATTAGGAAAATATATGTATTTATATCATTCTTCATATTTTTCTTAATTCCTTGTACTTGATCTAATATTTTATGCTATAGAGAAACTTCTTAGATCAAAAAGGAACTCCTAAAAGCTTATTAGAAGTTCCTCTTATAAAAATCATTTCAATATTCTAGATAGAATATTAATCAATTTTAAAATGTTTTTTCAGTTTTTCTACTTTAATGAAATATGCTTCATCAGTATAATAACCAAATTCTTTTAATTCATTTAAAACTTTAACATATTTTTGATACTGTTTATAATCTTCCATTTTAGAGTTTTTGTCACTATAGAATTTAATTACATCTTCAAGTTCAGTATTATTTAATACTTCTATATCTCGTAAGTAAATTAAACCGAAGTCTTGGTTATCTGTAACTACTTCTTCCGATTTATATAATAATGGTATAATGGCTAATCTAACAGCAAAATAAATAATAGCAAATAGAAAAATTGCCAATAATAAAATAAAAACTATATCCATTTCACTCATTCCTTTCAGCTTGTAGTTTCATCCTAAATTACAAAAGGTATTTATAATTACTTAGTGTGTTTCAAATATATAACACCTCACATTAAGCAAATATAATTAATTCTTATTATACATAATCATACTCTTGCATTCTACTTATTAGTTTAATGAACGTTTCTTTCTCAAAGATTCATAAAAGTATTTTGAAAATTATAAATTTTATTTATAGAAGATAGCTTGTCATTTATTCTATCTATAAGTTCTTTTTCATAACTACAGCATCCAATAAGGTATCCGCCCATTGTAACTGAACTTTTTCTATTTCTTTAAACCCTCTATTCCTCCAGAATCTTAGAACTGCTTCATTTATATCGCTAATTGGCATGGTCAATAAGGAAGCAACTACTGAATACCAACAATAGCGAGATAGATAGCCACGGACGGGTAATGTATTTTATTTGCAGTTTCAGAATACTCACGATATAATATTTCAATATAGAGGTGGTGCGAATGTTCAAAATAGGCGAGTTTTCCAAATTGACGCAAGTATCAATCCGAATGTTAAGGTATTACGATGAAACAGGGTTGTTAAAACCTGCGAAAATCGATAAGTTTACGAATTACAGGCTATATTCCACGGAGCAAATCTCCACTTTAAACAAGATTATATTCTTGCGGGATTTAGGCTTTAATGTTTCTGAAATTGCGGTTGCCCTTAACCATTGGGATAATAAATTTATTACAAATCAGCTTGAAAACAAACGTCTAGAAATTGAGAATATGATTAAATCTGAACAGGATAAACTATCTAAAATCGAGCTGGCAAAAAAGGATATTCGGCAGGAAAAGATAGCGATACACTACAATGTTTCAATCAAATATATTCCCAGTTATCAAGTGTTTTCTTTAAGACGAACTGTTCCTGATTATTATGCCGAAGGTCAATTATGGAAAGAAATGTCGGCCTTTGCAGATAAAAATGATATTCCTGTTTCAAGCAATACCTTTACCATATATCACGATACAGATTATAGAGAAAAAGATGTTGATATTGAAATATGTGCACCCGTGGCCAGAATGGGGGAAAATATGAATGGCTTTGTATATCGTAATACGGAGTCTGTACCGATAATGGCTTGCACAATGGTATATGGGAAATTTGAGAACATAGCAGGCGCATATCTCGCCTTTGCAAATTGGTTGCAGGAACATAATCAGTATAGAATGACCGGACAGAACAGACAAATCGTTCACCGGGGGCCGTGGAATGAGGAAAGCCCCGATAAATATTTAACCGAAATTCAAATCTCACTGGAGAAAATATAGTTAAAAGCGTTTTGCAGAATTTTTCTGTAAGACGCTTTTTTAATATTGACTCTCACATGGTGTTAGGGTCTACACTGGATTTACAGATAAAATAAAAATCATGTGGAGGAATGCAATATGCAGAATTTTCAGGTAAACTCTATTGGTAAAATCAGTGTCAACGAGCGGGGAATGTTTATTGAACTTGAACCGAAGTATATTCCAGCTTTGCAAGCGTTAGACGGATTTAGCCATCTTAATATCATTTGGTGGTTTAGCGACTTTGATAATAAAGAAGCCAGGAATACTCTTGAAACACAACAGCCATATAAAAAGGCCCCAGCTGTAATGGGTATCTTCGCCACAAGGTCGCCTATCCGCCCAAATCCGATTGCTTTGTCTGTGATAGAAATTATCCGTATTGACTACGAAAAAGGTATTATTCAAATTGCCTATATTGACGCCAATGATGGTACGCTCGTACTCGATATAAAACCATATACACCGAGCCTTGACAGGGTGGAAGCGCCCGGTGTGCCGGAATGGTGTAGCCATTGGCCCCAAAATTTAGAGGAATCAAGAAGTTTTAACTGGGAAGATGAATTTAATTTTTAATATTTTCAGTATAAGCCGATAGAATAAATTTTTAACTGTCTACTTATCCAATAAGGAAGTGGTAGGTAATTAAATAACGCGCTTTTAAGGGCCTTCCTGTGGCAGTTTTGCGATGGGAGGGCTTTTTATGAGCAAAAAACACTCCAATCAATAGTATAACAGGCCGCTATGGGAACATAACGGCCCGATTGGATTGTATTATCTAGCTATTATTCTTAACACATATAAAAGTTGTTAATAAACCAATAGCTTGCTCTCTAATCTTACCTTTCTATATCTATGTAACGATTAAATATCTCATCAATTTTTTCTTTATCTTCTGCCCTTATAGTCCACACCTTAGTTACTTCTTTCTTTAAAGCAAATCGATTACTTGGCTGAAAGGTAATTTCTAATTCTTCATCTTTAGTCCATTTATAGTCTATTATATCTTTCAATTTACCTATATAATACCATTATATCATTTTATGGTATAATTTTACATAAAGGTTTCAGTCTACTTAATTATTTCATTAGTTAACTTATTTCTCTTTGGTGTTATATCTTGAATTATCAAATTGATTTAGATAGTAAAAAAAGATGAACTAGTCATCTTTTACATAGTCTATATACAGATAGCTGTATTTAATTGTTATTTGTATAAATATACTTTCAGATCTATTTATTTCAAGGGTAGATTACTACTAAGACTATTCTTCTTGGTATATATCCCACTCTATATTTAGTGATATAATTTTATGTTTTTCTAATTTATTTGACTTTACTCCTCAAAAAATTGTTGTTCGATGTTCGTTTTACAATTTTATTATTAATTGCCTTAATCTATATTATTAATTATACGTATTAGCTTTCACATTAGATACAGATTATGCTCCCATGTTCTTTTTATTCCTACTCATCATATAGATTTTGGGTTTGAGGATATTTTTCAAGAAAAATTTTATTCGCTGACTCAAGCTTTTTTGTATACTCAGCATAAGAGGCACTAAGAATTTTTAAGTTTGGAATAAAAACATCATAATAACCACTACTTTGATGAAACTTCAAAAGTAATTGTTGTATTTTATACGCATGCGTATCTTTGAATTCATCTGAAGTTCTAAACTTTATATATTCTTCCAATGTTTCTTTATTGTTCTCAATATAACTTTCTATATCAGCAACAGAATTAAAAATATCGCTATCGAATTTCTCCATCTCTACCTTCTGCATTATCGGAAAGCAGTTTTCCATATATTCTTCAAGTTCTTTAGAAATCTCGAAATTATCGATATTATCAAGGAAGCTTATTATTTTATAGTATGCATTTTCTTTCTCTACACTGTCTATCTTTTCATTTAGAAATTTTCCAAAATGAATACACAAATACATTCCATAAGTTCCTGGGAATGCTTGTATCAGCCTTTCTTTAATTGTAAACAACTCGTCAATACTGTTTTGGACAATTTTAAATTCTCTACTAATATCATAGTTACTGATTAAACGTTCAATACAGTTGTGCTGTTCATTTGTCTTCTGTAATTTTAATTCCAGAATATACTTACACTTTAATAGTGCAACAGCTTTATTATTACTTTTAAGGATCGTTTTAATATCAGAAATGCTGATACCTAATTTTCGCAAAATAGATACTTCCTTTAATACCGCTAAATCTTTATCATCATAATTTCTATAACCATTTTCCTGAATCTCGGGCTTTATCAATCCTTGCTTTTCATAATATTCAATTGCTTTTTTTGTTAATCTACATTCTTGACAAACATCTTTAATTAGCATTTTAATCACCTCAAAACTATCATAAACCAATCCCCAAGGTGGTAGTCAATACTTATAATTTACAGGGACTACATAAATAATCTTTAGTGTACATAATTTTACTACTATTCAACATAAGAACAATACGCACTATTCGATCTACTCGATTTTTGATTATAATATTTTCTCAAACTCTGTTAAATAAATATTCTCGCTAATTTCTATATCCTTTATGTCTTTATATCCATTTTTTAAATATAAGTTAATAGCAGGTAGATTCCTCTTTGCAGTACATACAACTACTTTAGTTATATTACTCTCAAGTCCTTCTACAAAGTTAATCAGTTTTCCTGCAATACCCATTTTAAAAAATTGAGGATGTACTGCAACTCTATGTATATCTAAAACATCATCAATAATCTTATATGAAATTATTCCTGCTAAAGTGTCTTTTATATGATATCCATAAAAAATTTCATTACATTCTTTCAAACTATTTATTGTATCCTTTAGGGGCGGAATTTCATAGAAACCTATAATCTCAGCTTCAACTTTGTATGAAGCTATTTGTAGTTTCAATACGTTTTTTGCTGTTTCTGTTTCTTTTAAATTAAGTTTTTTAATCATAATTGCCTTCTCCTCTTATTGCACAATATTCTACTATTTCATCACACTTTTTAAAAAAATCTATCTTAGATTATTTAAAAATCTAAATTATATATTCTTACCACAGACTTTATAAAATTTTGCTCTTTATCATTCAGTTGACCACAATGCCTACATTTAATCTGTATGTTAATTACATAAGTATTTAAATTGTAATTTACTTCTTTTTACATAATAATAATCCATGATTACTCATCCCTAGAATACTCTTTTCTCTGCAACTTTTTAAATTATAATATATCCATGCATTATATTCTTCATCATTCATTTCATCTATAACATTTCGTAAATATGGACTTAATCCATCTGTTGCTATATGGTCTATTATTTCTATATCAAATTTATTAACTAATGACTCCATACTATCAGGAGTGGTAAAAAATGCATCTGTCCAGAAACATTCATCTTCTCCTTCTCTTATAACCCCTGTATTTAAAATCTTATCTATAAAGTTATGTGTAAGAAAGTTTTTATCCCTTATCATTACTGAGTTTAATACAAAATGTTTGTTTATATATGCAACCGCTAATAATCCACCTTTCTTTAACACCCTTAAAGATTCTTCAATACATTTAAATCTATTATGTTCATCTGTAAGATGATACATTGGTCCAAGACACAAAACTACATCAAAATCTTCTGATTCATATTCACTTAAATCGATAGCATTTGCTACTTCAGCTTGTAAACTTATTGCATCTTCCCTTTCTTTTAACTTCTGTTTAATAATTTCTATATGTTTTGGGGTGATATCAGTAGCAACTACTGGATTACCCTTTCCCGCATAATAAAAAGAATATACCCCTGTTCCAGCACCAAGTTCTAGCACTTTATGGTGTCTTTCTATGTGGTTATTTAAGGCACTAGTTGTCATAATGAATTCTATTTTTCTTGCATTATTAATAGTAAGTCTGCTCTCTTCATCGTAGTTCTCATAAAAATTTACAACTGTTTTCACTGTTTTTCCCCCTCGTCTATGCTTATCTTATATGACGTCTAACGTTTAGTATCTGTGATGTCGTTAAATCGGACCATTAAGGAATGCTTTCTGGTAGTGCTTGCACCCGATGAAACAATGTGGTGAGCTTGACCCAATAGGAATACACCTTTAGCTATAACTAAAAATTGAACCAATAGCATCTATATTGATCTCTTTTTTCAAATCCTAGTTTTTCTGCCAATTTCTTCGAACCAATATTATCTTCGCTACAATCCCAGTAAGGTATGATATCTTGTCTATAACAGTCTTCTATATACTTACTCGCTAATGCATAAGCATATCCTCTTCTTTTATATTCCTCTAATGTTTCTATTCCTATTGTTTGAGTTTTGCTTGCTTTAAATCCCGAATAACAAATACTTACTATTTTGTTGTCTTCTATGGCGTAATAGCATATTCCATTATCAAGAAAATTATCAATTGTGCCCCAAAACAACTCCAGTTCAGATATAACAAAATCCAGATTTCTAATCTCCGTTTCAAATATCCCTTTATTCACTTTCCTTATGTCAAAGCCATTAATTAAATGTGACTCATATGTAAATCTATTTTTATTCAACCCATATACTAATTGATATCCGTATTTAACACCTCTTTCTTTAAACAGCTCTTCAATCCTTCGCTCCCATTTAATATTAACACCGGATATCTCAAACCAATTTATTTCTTTATCTATTAATCCATTAATTATCTTATCTTTGATATACTCATTTATATATTTTAAAAAGTTATCGTTATTATCATCACCAATAAAGTAAAACCCCTGTATTCCTCGATTCCATACTAAAGCTGATCTAGGTTTATCTTTGTCATCAACATATATTTTTCCTGGATTATTGTTATCTATAATAGCACGTACTTCAGGAAAGTTTTTCACATCTTCTATCAAATGACTTATTTTATAGTAATCACAATAATCAATCTCATAAATCATTGCAAATCACTCTCTTTTTCTATTAACTTAGATTTTTACACAAATTTCAATTTAATCAAAATCTGATTTTTGGGCTATTGTCTTTTTAAATCTTTTAATTTAATAATTCACATTAATACTGTTAATTCTAACTATTTCTTTCAAGGTTTAATAACCACCCCTTTCGACACATTCCACCTCCATAACCACCTAAATCCCCATTTGAGTTGATTATTCTATGACAAGGAATAAGAATAGAGATTTGATTTGCTCCGTTTGCTCTTGCAACTGTTCTGTAGCATCCCTATATTGAGGTGATTCCCAATACTCTCTTACTTCATCAATTATAATATTTACCTCCTGAAATTTAGAATACTTTTAAAAATATTCTATTTATATCTTATATACATCTGAATTCAAAATATTTGATTAATTATATATATTCGATACCTAATTTTATTTTCCTTTTATATAAATCCAATATCTTAAGTAAAAAAAACCTACAGAATCACTCATAACAGTAACTCTGTAGGGCTATTTATACAGTTTTATCCCTTTATTTTCTGTACTGGAAACTGGATTTCAGTAATATACTCATTTGGGTCTAAAGTTATCCACTCTCCCTTTATGTACAATTCTCTCTGTGATCCGATGATCTCATACTTATTCTCTTCAATCCACTTGGAGATGGCATTATAAGCCATATTAAGAGTCTGGTATGGTCCTTTATGAACAACACATGCCATTTCTTTTACACTCTCCAGCTCTTTCACCTTAATTCTTTCAGTATCAGGTAGGTCGCCGTCAATTGGTTCAACTACCTCAGCATCAACACACTCTTCCTTATATCCTGTATCATGGTATATAACCATACATGGTGGAAGTATTTTAGCATCATACTTTTCTATATGAGATCCCAATTCTTCCCACAAATGTCCCTGATCACTATAGGTTGGAATAATATCTCTTAGTGTTGCAACTCTTACAGGTTCAATTTCTTTTAACACAATATCATACTCCATAATATATTCCTCCTGTTTACATATTTTAATAAAAGTTTCAATACGACTTAATCTTGCTTGTTCATTCCTTATTTTGTCTGCAATTTCTGAATGCTTCAACTCCAAAAGAGTTTGTATTTGCTTTAAATCCATATTCTTATTTAGAATCAAAGCAATTTCTTCCAGAGAAAATCCAATGTCCTTTAACGAAAGTATTCGGTTTAACCTTGGCATCTGACTAGCTGAATAGTACCGATATTTTGTAAAAGAATCAATTTTTTCAGGCTGTAACAAACCAAGACTGTCATAATGTCTTAGTGTTTTAATTGTCACCTTGTTTAGTCTTGCAAAATCTCCAATTTTAAACATTTTAATCACCTATGTGCACATATTTGGGAGCCCTTAAATAAATTATAGACTCTTCCCTAACAGGAGAGTCAATATAAGTCCTAAAAATATTTAAACTTTCTTATGCTTCTTAATTAGTAATCTTATCCTCACCTAGGTATATAAATAAATAAAATATACCATAAATAAGCAAGCTTAGTAGAGAGAAGTAAAAAGTAAAGGTAACAGCAATTTTATCTATATTAGATATTACAAATTTTACTATATTTAAAGGATTAAAAATCACGTCCCAAGAATTAAATCTAATAAATCTTCCTAAATAAATTGCATATCCACTAAGCAAGTGAACAGTAATTGCAAATATCCATCCAACTAACCTACCTTTACGCTTTTCTATGTATTTATGAAATATATAAAGTGATAAAACGCTTAATGCACAGCCTAAGAAAACTCCAAAAGTTATTGAAAAAAAGTTATTCCATGTTTGAAGATCAAAGTTATATAATACTCTACTCTCCCCAGAATAAGGGGTATAATTAGGATTTGGATAATAAAACTTTTCATTACTTAAATGGATATAATCCGTTATTATGTAAACTGCATTCGGAAAAAAGAATAACCATAAAAAACTTGAAAAAAATGTAATAATACTCTTTGTAGAAGATAATTTCCCTCTTAAGCTTTTCCTAAATATTAGTGCAAACACCATAGGTGCCCAGGCTAATATTAAATTCCAAATTAAATAGAAAGTATCAAATGGTCCTCCAAATACAAGCCAACAAACTAATACTAAAGAAAGTAATACTAATATTATAGTTACTGTGTTAATCTTTTTATCCACTGTTTCACTCCTTATGCCTTATGTAAATCTTTTATTCGATGACTTACAATTTCCAATATTTTATTCATTATACATATTCGTCATATAACTTTATTTTCCTTGCATACAAATTTATTATTTTAAATACACTAAAGATTCAAACCTATCACTTGTTGTTCAATTCACTTTTTGCCACATTAATCATGAAACGATTTCCTGTTATAATCTTTTGATAATTCTTGATAAAACATACTGTTGGTGGTATATATATTACAACAAGCTAAAGTATTAGATATTCACATTTCATACTATAATGTGGCAAGGAAGTGAATAGCATGTTAGATGAAAGAAAGGCACTAATTATCAACTATTTATTAGAGCAGGATAATTTCATTACAATTAAAGAAATGTCTGTCCAATTTAATGTGAGCCTAAGGACAATCAGATATGATTTAGATTCTTTGGATAATTGGCTTGTAGACAATGGTTTTAAACCATTGAGTAGACTTCCTAGGAAGGGTGTACTTCTAGAATCCAATTTAAAAGAAAGAGAACTAATTAAAGGTAGGCTTAATAGTAATGATTTTTATTCTTATGTTCTTTCACCAGAAGAAAGAAAGGAGCTTGTTCTACTAAACATACTAAAAGAAAGCAAAGCTGTAAACTTAATAGACCTTGCAGCAAAAACTTGTGTAAGTAAAACTACTATAGCAAATGATCTAGATGATATTAGTAAATGGCTAAAAGAATACCAAATTAAGCTTATACGTAAAAAAGGTTACGGAATATATGTAGAAGGAAATGAAGAAAACAAAAGAAATGCAATTAGTTCATTGTTAAAAGAGTTAGCTAATCCGCATAAGCAAACAAATGATAATGAATCTGTTGAAAAATATATAGATTCACTAAAAGAATGGTTTCCAAATATTGATTTGTATTTTATTAGAGATGAGATACAGAAAGCTCAACAAAAACTTATGATTAAATTTAGCTATGAAGGATTCGTAAGCTTATTATCCCATTTAGCTTTAGCAATTGAACGGGTTTCTCTAGGTAAAGATATTTTAATGAGTAAAGAACAATTACAGGAATTAATGTCTAAAGAGGAATTTAATATAGCTAAGAGCATAAGTAAAAATATTTCACAATTTTTTAATCTTAGAATCCCTCTAGATGAAACTGGCTATATTACTTTGCATTTAATTGGATCTAAGCTAAGCTATGTAGGTGATCAAGAAAATTACTTTAAAAAGAATAGTGAGCTATTACTAATAATTGACAAGATGATACAAAGTGTAGAAAAAGATTTGAATATAGTTTTTACTAATCAAGCCTCACTAAAAAAGGATTTGTACATTCATCTTATGCCTACTATCCATAGACTAAAATACAATAAACCTTTACAAAACCCATTATTAAAAGAAATAATCTCAAAATACAAGTATATATTTGATGCTTGTAATGAAGCTAAAATATATTTAGAACAACAATTTAAAATTAAGGTAAATGACCATGAAACTGCTTATATAGCAATGCATTTTGGAGCTGCAATAGAGGCACAGAGACCTAAAATAAACAGAAATACAAACATTCTATTAGTTTGTGCCAGCGGTATAGGTACATCTAGACTGCTAAAAGCAAACTTACTATCATATTTTAGAGCATTTAATATAATTGATACAGTATCTTACCAAGATGTAAATAATTACATGGACTCTGATAAGATTGACCTTATTATATCTACTATTCCTATAAAGAAAACAAAACTACCTGTAATTGTAGTTTCACCACTATTAAATAAGAGGGATATAAAGATACTTTCAAGTTATTTAATGATGAATGACAATTTTAAATATAATAAAACCGGACTAATTATGAATGTTATGGATATCATATCTAAACATTGCACTATAGAAAACTTTGATGCTCTCCAAACAGATATAACATCACTTTTCAATAACATTAATAGGTTATATAGTTCTAAAAGCTCGTGGACACCCCAAAATATATTATGCAAAGAAAATATACAAGTTTTGGTTGAATGTAATACATGGGAAGATGCAATACACAAAGCCGCAAAACCATTACTTGAAAAAGGTTTTATTGATACAAAATATATAGACAGTATTTTTGAAAAAATCAAATTACACGGACCATATATGGTTATTGCTCCAGGAATAGCAATGCCTCATGCCGGAATAGGTGATGGCAATGTGAATAAAACCTCATTATCTATTATGACTTTGAAAAACCCAGTTAAATTTAATCATGAGAAAAACGACCCGGTTCATACTGTGATTTTTTTAGCGGCTACAGATAATTATACACATATCGAAACACTTGTACACCTTTTAGAAATATTGTCTGTAAAAGAAAATATAGAAAAATTAACTACTTCATCAACTCAAAAAGAAATTTATGAACTACTTAAACAGGAGGAATAAAGTATGATAAATGAATTTGTAAAACTAGAGAACATAGCTGTTAACGTAAAGGCTGACTGTTGGAAAGAGGCTGTAAGAAAAGCAGGTCAATTGTTGCTTTCTTCAGATTGTATAGAAGAAAGATATATAGATGCAATGATTGAAAAAGTTACAGAGTTAGGACCCTATATTGTTATAGCACCTCAAATTGCCATGCCTCATGCTAGACCAGAGGATGGAGTTAAGCAAACTTCTATAGCAATAATAACACTTCAGAATGGGGTGAATTTTGGACATGAAAAAAACGACCCAGTAAAACTATTAATTGCATTAGCAGCAATTGACAGCACAGCACATATTGAAGCATTAGCAAATCTAATGGACATACTCGGAAATGAAGAAAAATTAAATAATATATTAAACAGTAAAACTAGTAAAGAGTTATATGAATTTTTATTTTAATTTCAGATAAAATAATAATGTGGAAAAGAAAGGATGATAGGAAATGTTAAAAATTTTTACTGTATGTGGAGCTGGGGTAGGAAGTAGTATGATGCTAAAGGTTTTTACTCAGCAAATATTAACTAAAGAAAACATTGAAGCAAAGGTTGATGCCACAGATATAGGTTCATTGGATCCAAATGGAGCAGATATAATTGTTACTACTTCTGACTTTGCAAATGTTATAAGAAACACAACAGCTCAAATAATAAGAATTGATAATCTTACAGATAAGGAATATTTGAAAGAACAATTATTAGAAGCTATAAAAAACATAAAATAACAAGCTATAAAAAACGTCTACACATATTATATAAGGGGGTTAATATATGAAAGCCATCATTATGTATCTTATATCAAATGTGCTAAGTGAGGCAGCATTTCTAATTGGTATTGTTGCCTTATTAGGACTAGTAGCCCAAAAGAAAAAATTTAGTGATGTTATAGCAGGTACAGTTAAAACTATGGTTGGATTTTTGCTTATAACTACTGGAGCTCAAAGTATGGGAATGACTTTACTCCCTATGCAGTCTATGCTACAAACTGTATTTGGAATGAAAGCTGAAGTAGCTGATATTGGTGCGGCTGTTGGATCAAGTATGAGTACTTTTGGTGCAGCTGCTACATTGATATTTGCTTTAGGATTTATAGTTAACGTATTACTTGCAAGATTTACTAAATTTAAGTATATACATCTTTCAGCACATGTTTCTTTCTTTTATGCAGGCCTTATAGCTGCACTTCTAACAGTAGGAACAAATTTATCAGCTTTATGGATTACTATTATTGGTTCAATTCTATTAGGACTTTATTTAACTTTTAGTTGTGCTTATACTGCTCCACTTATGAAAAATATTCCTGGTGGGGAAGGATACACTATTGCACATTCAAGCTCAATAGGTTGCTTAATAGCTGCAACTGTTGGTAAAGTAGTTGGAAACAAAGATAAAGATTTAGAAGATATTAAGCTTCCTAAGTCTTTAGGCTTCTTAAGAGAAACAACTATTGCATTAAGTGTTATTATGACTATTATATTCTTTATAGTTTCATTAATATCAGGACCTAAATTTGTTATGGAAAACATTAGTGGCGGAAAGGATATAGTAATATTTTCTATCCTAAATGGTTTAACATTTGGATTATGGATAACAGTAATCATTACTGGAGTTCGTATGATGCTTTCTGAAATAATCCCTGCTTTCCACGGTATTTCTGATAAACTAGTTCCAAATGCAGTACCTGGATTAGATATACCTTTACTATTCCCAAGTCACCCTACATCAGTTATAGTAGGATTTATAACAAGCTTAGTTGCAAGCTTAATAGGAATGGGACTATTAGGATTAATGAAATATCCAATAATAGTATTCCCGGCTTTAATACCTACTTTCTTTACTGGTGCAATTACTGCAATATTCGGTAACTCCACAGGCGGAAGAAGAGGAGCTATTGCAGGTTCATTTATTAATGGTTTGATTCTTATTTTAGGACAAGCTTTCTTAATCCCTTATATAGGAGGGTATGAGTCAGTTATGAGAGTGCTTTGTGAAACAGACTATGCATTCTTTGGACCTATACTTGGTTGGATATTGGGGGTAATAGGGTAATGAATAATATCGAAAGAATCTTTAAGAATAATAACAAATGCGTTACTTTATATTTAACACTTGGTTATCCAAATAAGGATGAGTTTTTTAAGCATGTAGATATTCTTGTTGAAGAAGGAATGGATATCCTTGAAATAGGAATACCTGTTGAAAATCCTTCTTTAGATGGAAAAACTATCGCTGATACTCATGCTAAAGTAATACAAAATGGCTTTAATGAAAGTATATTAGTTGAGTATTTATCAGAGCTACGCAAAAAATATCCACGCCTTCCTATTACCATAATGTCTTATAAAAAAGGTATAGATCAGTATAATCTATTAGATAAAAATGATCTTTACGATGTTATTTTATGTCCAGACCAGTTTGTTGCATCTGAAAATGATAATGCTAAACTAATTCAAATATATAATCAAGAAATGTCTGATGAGATGATAACAGAAAGAATACAAAATAACAAAGGATTTGCTTATGTTATGTCAGGAGCAGGTACAACTGGAGGAAAAGGTCAGCTTTCAGATGCATACATTGCTACAATGAAAAGAATAAGAAACATAGTAGATATACCTATCCAAGTTGGTTTTGGTATATATAGTCCTGATCAAGTTAAAACAGTTTTTCAAAATGGAGCAGATGGGGTAATTATAGGAAGTGAGATTATAAGAGTAATAAATACAAATAGCGAAGATGAACTAAGAAAATATGTAAGATCAATAACAGAAGCTAGGGACTAGTCCCTAGCTTCTGTTATAACTTTATTTTTCTTTTTTATAGCCATTTATTTAACCTTTACAAATATAGTGTATCACTTAGTAAAATTCTGGTATTAGTTATTTATCTTAGAAAATTAAAATTTTTTTCAAATAGGTTTACAATTATTATAAAAATTTACTTTTATATATTGTAAGATATAAGAATTGGTCAATAGATAAGATCTTACTAAAAAATAGAGGATGTAATATGTATGAGCATTATCGCTTATGAAAATATAAATACACTTCTCTTTTCAGAATACTATTCCTATAAAATACTAAAAAAAGAGATTATTTTTTATACACATAGTAGTGAATATAACAGTTTCATATTACCGAAATATATTATTTTGAAACTAGAAAGAGATCTTAGTCAAATATTAGAAATTTATAATAGTAATGAATAGTAAGTATTACAATTAATTTATTAAGCAATACATAAAATCAATCATTTAGGTAATATAATGTGTGGATTAATGAATGTACATGGCAATAAATCGATATCTTCAATCTCATAAATCATTACAAATCATTCTATTTTTCTATGATTTTAAAGACCCAAAAGAAATTCTATCAAATGAGTTACTCACTTTCACCTAAATTTTTATTACCCACACCAAGTTTGCTTCATATATCATATTTAGAGGTATTCACTAACTTAAGTTCAGTAATATTTACTTCTCATTGGATTTTTAAAGTCTATTTATCTGTTGTATCTTTGCAGGCTCTATTAAATATCTTTTATACAGTTCTCTCGGTTAAAAAACACATTTGCTTAAATTTAAACTTTTTCTATAAGAGAGTCTATGTACACATATTGTGTTAATTTCTTAAAACTTATAAGGCATACATATATTTATGCTATTTCTCATTTCCACTATCTTCACTTAGTAAACTATGTATTTTTTCTATTAATTACTTCTGTTCTTCCTTATTTAAGAATAAGATTACTCGTCAAACAAAGATAGTTTTCATTTAGTAAGCTTCTCAACATATAATACTAAAGGTTCTATTGTTTTTATATCGGTAAAGTCAACTTTGTCGCCATATGTGGCTAACATCATTTTATCATCTTCAGACAATTCCTCTGGTTTTTTCTTAGAAACCATCATTTTAAGCATCCCCATCATCGGTTTATGTACAAAATTTAATCTCTTGTAATCAATTCCCCCACGCAAGTGAAAAAATTGTATTTTCCTACGCATTTCTTCTGTGCAGTTTTTTTCAATAATTGGCTTGAAAATCTCTTTGTCATCCGTTGAAGCAAGCCCTACAGTAAAAATAATTAGATTCTTATTTTTTAGAGTTTGAAAGTTCTTAGTAATAAGAGATACACCATTAATTCCACTTGCATAAAGTCCACCTCCGAAAACTATTGTGTCATAAGACAATAAATTTTGTGCTTTAGCCTCTGAATACTCAAACAAATCTCCAGCCACTTCATTAGCTATCCACTCTGCATATTTTCTTGTACTACCATATTTTGATTTATATATAACCGCTACTTTATTCATAAATATCCCTCCACTTTCAATTTATGGTACCCCTACTTCTATCATTATTTTTTCATTACCATGGTTGATCTCGTAGCCTTGATATTTTTCAAATAAAGGTTTAAATGAAACCATTTGCATTTCATGTATTTCCTTTGCATTTGATTCATCTGCCTTATCCAGTTTAATTTTCATACTCTATCCCTCTATGCAAATTTTTTAATAGTTCTTATTTCTTCATAATTACATGCAAATGAAATCACTCCAGTAAATAATTACTTAAAATACTGGTAGCAAAAATTAAATAGTAATACTACAAGAGCGAATATAATAGCTCTATATCCGAGCTTTAATTTATCCCATCTTTTAAGTATGAATTCTAAAACGTCAATAATAATATCAAAAATCGATTCTATCCAGATCACTCCTTCTTTACAATAACATGCAAATGTTCCGTAGCATCCCTATATTGAGGTAATTCGCAATACTCAGCAGCAGATTTTAAATAGTTTTCATATACATCTGGCATATATCTGTAAAGATTATTTACTTGTGTGCCTAATCCTGATAAAAAGCTTTCTGCCCCAGCATATGATATTATTTTAAGGCCTACTTCTCTTATCTCTTCTAATACCAATGGTGGTGTAGCAAAATATGTAACTGTAAAGCTCTCTTCTGCTGAAAACTTTAAATCTCCTTCAATATATCTCTGAAAATGCTCTATATTCTGAAAACTCTCCGGAAACTCACTTACACTTGCCCTAAGTGCACCCCATGTATTAATGTAAGATATCAGTGCAGTACCATTCTTTTTCAATATTCTATAGGCATCTTTCAATACCTTTTGCCTATCCTTCTGGCAATGTATATGATACAACGGCCCCATTACCAAAACTCCATCAAATGCTTCATCAGGTAAAAAATCTAACTCCAATGCACTCTTGCAATAATAATCTTCAGACCTTAGATTAAATTCTTCTATTTTTCTTTTAGCAATCTCTAGCTCATTGTTTGATATATCTAAAAGGCTAACTTTATATCCCTTTTTCAAAAGTTCCAAAGAATACCTTCCTGGTCCTGATCCTATATCAATAATATGGCCAGTCTTAGGAAAATACTTTTCTATTAAATAAACTGTAGAATTATACTCTATTCTTGAGTACGGGTTATTTAATCTATTCCACTCTGCCTCTGCAGCTTTATCGTAGTACTCCCTTACTTCATTAATCATGAAAATTCCCCCTAGAACATATATTTTTCATCTAATTACCTCTTTTCGTCTTAAGCTCCCTTAATTAATAATCTCATTTCTTTTTTAGCATATCTAACTCCTTATTTAATTCCTTAAGCCTTGATTGTAATGTACTTAATATACTATTTACTCTATTATAAGTATCCTTTGCCTTGTCTAATGAATCCCGTATTTTACCTTGTACAAACCAATCTGCCATAAGACCATCCAAAAAGTAATCTGCAAAGGTTACAAAGGATCCAATTTCTATATTAATATCTGTTGGTAAATTTATATCTGATAATTCCCTATTAAATACACTGAGCATCCTTTGTGCATGTTGTGCTTGTTCCTTGGCTTTATCTAATTTTGAATGCTTTGCAGCAGTAACTAAAAATCCACCGCCAAACATATCCCATATACCCCAGCCCTTAGCACTTTCAAGAGATTTTATTACTTTTTCTAAAGCAATTTGAGCACTGTTTCCTGCTGCAATAGCTTCTTTAATCTCTTTAATATTCGATTCCAAATCATGAATTTTCCTGTTAAGATCTTCTAGCATAATAATAACCTCCTTATCAAGTTGAGAAATTTCATTATTTCATCTTCGGTGCATTGCTACGACTCCCGTTTATTCAAACAGTAGGTCAAGCACTACATCCTCGAAATAAGTTCAACTAAGATTCAGGTGGAGTTAAAACTCCGCCTGAATCTAGTTTTCTATATAATTCTTCATACTTACATCAATTCCTTGTATATAGTATATATTTTATAAATTAATGTAAAATACATATTTAGAAAATAATAAAAAGAACCTTAGCAAGTAAACTTACCAAGGCTCTATTTCTATATATTAAATATTTAACTTTAGTATATTTAACTAAATAGCCTGATACTTATGATAAAAATCTATATTACCAACTTATAAAGCTTTAGCACTAAAGGTCATAATTCACAGCCTGCTTTTCTAAGCCTGATTTTAATGGAAAGTCCCTAATTTCTTCCTGATCACTTGAAGACTTTTCAAGACTTGCCCATTTTCCACAACGACTTCCCCATCTACTGGCTAGCTGATCTTCAATATACAGTTCGTTAATTTCACAATTATTAGAGCAATCCATACAAGAAAATGTCTTTGGGGTACATTCATAGGAACTAATGCACTCTATACCACGGAATTTTGTGCTTTCGTTTACTCTTGCTTTCCATTGTTTCGCTAATAAAGCAGAGCCCCATGCCCCCATTACAGAATGATATTTTGGAACAAGTACAGACATTCCTAATTTCTGTTCAAAAGCGGCACGAATTCCAACATTAGCAGCTACACCACCTTGGAATATTGTAACTGGTTCAATCCTTTTTCCCCTTGCCACGTTACTTATATAATTGCCCACTAAGGCGATGCATAAACCAGCAACCAAATCTTCTTTTTTATAACCTAACTGTTGTTTATGAATAAGATCAGACTCTGCAAAAACACCACATCTTCCAGATATTTTTACAGGACTTTTAGATCTTAGAGCATATTCGCCAAACTGCTCTATGGGAATTCCTAATCTGGTTGCTTGGTGATCTAGAAAAGACCCTGTTCCTGCAGCACAGATACTATTCATATTGAAACCTACAGATACCCCATTTTTTATAAATATAATTTTTGAATCCTGACCACCTATATCAATTACAGTTCTTACTTCAGGCTCTACAAATTTTGCGGCAGTAGCATGGGCTGTAATCTCATTTTTTATGATATCTGCTCCAACCATAGTGGCAGCTAGATGTCTTCCACTACCTGTTGTTCCAACACCCTTAATGTCTTTTTCTATATCATAGCCTTGCTTAGAAAGCTGACCAAAAGATTTTTGAATTGCCTCAATTGGTCCACCTTCCGTTCTTAAATAAGTACTCCATATCATTTCACCCTGCTCATCGATTAATGCTAGTTTCGTAGTTACACTACCTACATCAATACCTATATAATAACCCATTATGACCACCCCATAGGATATGTTTTTTCAAATCTTCTCTCTAATAGTAATTCTAAGAAAGCCTCTAATCTCGTTTCAAATCCAGCCTCCCCTGTCTGATCGCTAATGATAAACGATAGAACAGGAATGTCAAGTTTATCACTTGCCTGTGTCAAAATATTATGTGCCACAATTTCAGGCATACAAGTAAAGGGCATTAAATGAATTACTCCATCAACTCCCTCTTGTGAAGCTAATGCCGTTAATCCTATACTTTCACGCCCATGCCCTCCAACATACTCCTTTAGATAGGGGGATGCGGCTTTCTGTATTTCTTTTCCTCTTTTTACAGCCTTTTTAGTATACAAAATATTTCCTTGCAACCAATGACTTACAGTTAGTTCCCTTTCTACTACAACTCGAATATTTTCTCTGCTACCTAAAAACTTTTCAATTTCCATATTAACAAATGGCTCTAGCAATACCCAAATTTCTCCAACAAGGGCAACTTTTAAAGGATTTGTATCTTCTAATTTAATAGTCTCTGTCTCTTCCATAAAATTCTTATAAAATTTTGTTACAGTCCTATAATCTGAAGCTTGATCAATGCCAGCTCTTAGTAGATTAAATACCTGATCTATCTGCCCACGTTGACTCTCATAGGCCCTAATCCGTCTGCAAACTGCTTGAGCATTCTCCAACACCTCAAGCTTATGATATCCAAGAGCTAAGCTCTTAATAACTCGATCAAATCTAGCTCCATTTGTAACCTGCTTAATTGTGTTAAAGAAATTTAGTCCATTTTTTCTTAATGGAAAAGGAGAATCTATAATCATCATATTAAAAGATAGCCCTTTTCTCTTTAGTAGTAGTTCCTGTATTTGTGCATACCAGCCTAATCTGCATCTTCCTTTTCCACTAACCATAAGAAAGGAATTAGCCCCTAATTCTAGCATCTCTATCATCTGACCAAGGGTTGCTGTTAAAGGTAAGCAGACAAATTCGGGAGCTAACTCTTTTCCTAGTTCAATAGAGCGTGTAGATAGAGCTGGGGGCTTGACAGTTTCAACTCCACATTCTTTTAATATAGAGTCTATAACAATGTCTAATTGTCCCATTGCTGGAAACCCAACAATAGGCTTCTCTCTTAATAGTACTTTTTCAGTATGAAAAGGCTTATGAACTACAGTGACTTCCTCCTCTAAGTTTTGTATATCCGTATCCATAAAGGCTTCAATCCTTGTCACTAGTCCAGCTTCGCCCGTTTGTTCATCTAAAAAAAGTTTTAACAGTGGAATTCCTAACCGGTCTGCTTCTTCTTCAATATAGGCCTCGACGATAGATTCTGGTCCACATTCAAATAGACCTACTAATACAAGCCTATCTATTAGACGATTTTTCATCAAATAAAGAGCTGATCCAAGCATCTGTGCTTCAAAATGCCAAAGCTTCTCTCCCTCATAAATCTGTTTCATTTGATCTTTAATATGTTTTTTATCCACCATTTCTGGAGTAAATACTTTTCCATATTGTCTAAACCGTTGTATTAAGTTATGACTTACCCATTCATATAAAACATATGGATGCCCTATTACACCAATAGCTGGCACCTGTTCCTTATCTTCTTCATGTTCTTTATAGTGATCAATCCCTGATTTTTTATCTAGTATTGCATAAGCTTCCTCAGTTGTAAGTTTATTGTCTACCATAAATTTTGAAAAATCCTTTTGGAATTTCCAAGACTTATCAAGTACCTCTATGACTTTATTTTTTTTAAATCCTAGACACTTTGCAATATAGTGTAAATCCTCTACCATTTGCTGTTTATTGCTCATATCTATCCTAGGGGATAGTACTCTTTCACCAATATCAAATGTATTTGTAATCATATCTGCTATACCGATGATTTTAGGACAACAAAAATTTCCCTCTTCTACACTAATCAATCTAGGTATGAATATGTATTCACAATCCTCATCTATTAATTGTTTTACATGGGAAAAATATAATTTAACTGCTAAACAAGGTTCATCAGTAGGACAGACAGACATCTCTTCTAAGGTCGCCTTAGTAGTTAGCTTAGATAAGATCACTTCTCCACCTAATTCTGAAATCAATGTTTTAAAAAAAGGATATAAATAATAGTAGGACATTGCTCTTGGTAAGCCAATTTTAATCATTAGTACCTCCATTATTAAAAATTTGTACTTTAGATGCCATGACTTAGCCACTCCATCTAGTATCCCTAGGTTTACAATCCTGAGAATACTTTCATACAAATTTTTTATTTAAGTTAATAAAATTATCAATAGTATTGTTTCCTTCATACTCCTATTTATACTTTATTTTTCCATTTTATTGACTTAGACAAAACTCGTCTATACCAAAAGAAATTCCTATTATTCATTCATAATATTGATAGTTGGATTAATATACAAAAAAACCTTAGTAAGTAAACTTACCAAGGCTCCTTCTTAATATATTAAATATTTCACTATATTATTTTAAACTAAATAACCTGATACTTATGAAAAAACTCTGTTTTACCAATCCTTTCAAAACCTACTGATTCATAAAATTTTATAAGTTTTTCTTTCAATACTATCATTTGTTCATCATTAGGGTTCATAATATATTTTACTTCCCCGTCTATCTTCTCTAAAGGTCCAGGCATCAAATATATACAAGATATATCCCTATCTATGTGGTCATATAAAAACCGTGGTAGCTCATCAAATATCCTTCTACCTATGCCATTTCCTCGATGTTGTTTCTCGATGAACAATTCGGTAATATAAAATGCGTTGTTTCTACAGTCACCCTTAGACAATACTTGAATATAGAAGCTCTTTATTTCTTCCTCATCTTCCTTGTCGTTAAATTCTAGAACTTTTAATACCTCATCAGATTTTAGCTCTTTAAGAATATGCTCTGTATTTAGTAACACTCCCTTTATATAACCTATTTTACCGCTTTCATCAGTGATGTTGATTGTAATTTCCTTTTTATAATTCCATAGCTTTAATCCAGATTGATTATTCCTATTACTATCACTATCACTGTCACTATCATCGCTGTCTGAACTATTAGTTCCCATTGATAACACCTCTAATTTTTATTTTTTCTTCTCTTTAATTGTATAATTTCTCGCAAAATAACTCAATTTTGATTTTTCTTGAAAAATATATACTTATTCATCATCTATTGTAGTATTACCAATTTCCATTGAAAAATCCTATTATCCCTTATTAATCCTCTGTTTATCACTATGATTTAATTATATATTAAGACTTTTAATAATAAATTTTTGTTATTTGTATTATTTAAGATAATAACTTTCATGTAATTTACGATATTATTTTTTATGTTTTTTAATTTGACAGTATACTAATGCCATGGTATGTTTTCCTTAACTGAGTTTTTAAATCTAAAATAACTTTGTGGGGTGATGTAATTGGATAAAAAATATTGGATAGGAATCGATTTAGGTGGTACAAATATTCGTGTAGGCTTGCTTAATAATGAAGGTGTTATTTTAAAAGAAAAAAGAGAATTGACGGAGGCTGAAAATGGGCCAGAATATATTATAGAAAAATTAAAATCTATGATAAGTACAGTTAAAGGTAACTATAATATTGAAGCTATTGGAATCGGTATGCCTGGATCACTAGACCCTTACAAAGGTATAGTACTAAATGCTGTTAATCTTCATGGATGGAAAAATATTCATTTATCAAAAACTCTAGAAGAATATTTTGACACTCCTTGTTTTATTGAAAATGATTGTAATGTAGGAGCGCTTGCAGAGGCTTTAGATGGAGCAGGAAAAGGGTTCCCAATAGTTTTTTATATTGCTATAGGAACTGGTGTTGGTGGTGGTCTTTGTATAAATGAAGAAATAATTTCAGGCTCTACTGGACATGCAGGAGAAATTGCTAATATTATAGTAAAAGAAAGTAAATTTAAGCATGGCTACTTAAACTATGGATCCTTAGAAAGTTTTGTAAGTGGCACTAGTATTTTAAGAATGGCTAAGGATAAAGGCTTAAATATACAGTATGCTAATGAAATATTTAGTTTAGCTGATAATGGTAATACTATAGCATCTGAAATTGCAGAAATAGTAGTTGATTCACTAGCAAGAGGAATGTCAGCAATTGCACATGTTGTAAATCCTCACATTTTCGTAATCGGTGGAGGGGTTACAGTTTCTACACCTAATTTTATCGAAAGGGTAAATAATAAATTTAACCAATATATATACCCTGTTATGAAGAATAAAATACATATAGAGTTGTCTCAAATACAAGATCCTGGAATTATAGGGGCAATGTATATGGCTAAAAAACGAATGCAGAAAATTTTCTTTTAAATATCCCTTTTGTCATATATAATCTATTATGTATGTCATTGTATAACAGTATCGAAGGGAGAATAATATGAGTATTTTAACAGTTAAAAATCTAACCCACGGCTTTGGAGATCGTGCCATATTCAATAATGTTTCTTTCCGTCTTTTAAAAGGAGAACATATTGGTCTTATAGGAGCTAATGGTGAAGGTAAATCTACTTTTATGAATATAATTACTGGAAAATTAGATCCAGATGATGGACAGATTGAATGGTCAAAACGTGTAAGAGTTGGATATTTAGACCAGCATACAGCTCTTGAAAAGGGAACATCTATACGAGATGTGCTCAAGGGAGCATTTAAATATTTATTTGATCTAGAAACTGAAATGAACGAAATATGTGACAAGATGGCTGACGCATCAGAAGATGAATTAGAAAAACTCCTTGAGGATATGGGCACAATACAAGATACATTAACTAATAATGACTTTTATATTATCGATTCTAAAGTTGAAGAAATTGGTCGAGGACTTGGACTAGAAGATATTGGTCTTGATCGTGATGTACAGGACCTAAGTGGTGGACAAAGGACAAAGGTTTTACTAGCTAAGCTTCTTCTTGAAAAGCCAGACATACTTCTATTAGACGAGCCTACCAACTATTTAGATGAGCAGCATATTGAGTGGCTAAGAAGATATTTACAAGAATATGAAAATGCCTTTATTTTAATCTCACACGATATTCCTTTCCTTAATAGCGTTATTAACTTAATATATCACATGGAAAATCAGGAATTAAATCGTTACGTAGGGGATTATGATAACTTTACTAATATTTATGAGTCTAAAAAATTACAGCTTGAAGCTGCCCATAGAAAACAACAACAAGAAATTGCAGATTTAAAAGACTTTGTGGCTAGAAACAAAGCTAGAGTTTCCACTAGAAACATGGCAATGTCTAGACAAAAGAAGCTTGATAAAATGGACATTATAGAGCTGCCAGACGAAAAACCAAAACCTGAATTTAACTTTAAAGAAGCTAAAACTCCTGGTAGGCTAATATTTGAAACAAAAGACTTGGTAATAGGATATGATGAGCCTCTTTCTAAGCCACTAAACTTAAGAATGGAACGTGGACAAAGAATAGCTCTAATTGGTGCCAACGGACTTGGTAAAACAACACTTCTTAGAAGTATACTTGGAGAAATAAAGGCTATTTCTGGTGATGTAGAGCTTGGAGATAACCTAGCCACTGGCTATTTCCAGCAGGAAATAAAGGAAGCAAACTACAACACCTGTATTGAAGAAGTATGGCAAGACTTTCCTTCCCTTAGCCAATATGAGGTTCGTGCAGCACTTGCAAAATGTGGATTAACTACAAAACATATTGAAAGTAAAGTAGTTGTACTAAGTGGTGGTGAGCATGCCAAGGTACGTTTATGTAAGCTTATTAATAAGGAAACTAACCTATTAATTTTAGACGAGCCCACTAACCATTTAGATGTAGATGCGAAGGACGAGTTAAAGAGGGCTCTAAAAAACTATAAGGGAAGCATTCTTCTTATTTGTCACGAACCTGAATTTTATCGGGATGTTGTTACAGATGTTTGGAACTGTGAGACTTGGACAACTAAAATTGTATAGCTATAAATATAAAATGCGACAGTGAATTTGAATTTTCATTGTCGCATTTTTAATAAAGAAATTATCCCCCTGCCAAAAGATGTATAACCTTTACGTCGTCGCCATCCATTATTACTTTTGTACCATATTCTTCTGGAGAAACCAATTCTCCATTTACCTTTACTATAATTTTAGGGAAAGTATATTTTTTCTTTTCTAATATACCTTCAACAGTTAAGTTTTCTTCCCACTGAAAATCTCTTCCATTTACTTTTATAATTTATATCCCTCCAATCAGTAAAATTTTTATATTTAAGCAGTATTTATCATCTCTATATCTTTTAGAATACCCTAACTATATCCTTAGTTCAAATTCTATAGTTTCCTATATAGCATATTTGGACAAACTATTTAGATACAACTATATTTATTAAAAATAATTCTAGGCCGAATGGATAATAGGCTTAGTTTTATAAATATTACATCTTAATACTTGTCTATCTAATTAGAGCAATCCATATTTCTTTGCCTTACCATGAAGTGTTTGTTTTGGAATTTTAAGAGCTCTAGCTGCCATAGCACAATTCTCCCCAGTTCCTTTAAGAGTCGATTGAATAAGCTGTTTTTCATATTCCTCTACAGCATCCTTTAAACTTATATCATTTGGTATACTTAAATTATCCGATTTTATCTGCATTCTATTGATATAATGTATATTATTCATTTGTAAATCTTCTAATGTTATATATTCACTTTCTACAAAGTTCATCGCAGATTCAATTATGTTTTTTAATTCTCTTACATTACCAGGCCAATCATAATTGAAGAAATATTCCATTACATTTTTATCTACACCTTTAATACATTTATTCATTTTATTATTACAAGTATTAATAAAGTGTTGGACTAGCATAGGAATATCTTCTTTTCTATCTCTAAGTGGAGGTATGCACAAATATATTACATTCAACCTGTAATATAAATCTTCCCTTAATATTTTTTGCTCTACAAGTTTTCTAGGCTCAATATTTGATGCCGCAATTATCCTAACGTCCACAACCTTTGTTGTAGTACTTCCTATTCTTCTTATAACCCCATCCTCTATTACTCGAAGAAGCTTTGATTGTAGCTCTAAATTCATAGAGTTTAGTTCATCTAAAAACAATGTCCCTCCATCAGCCAATTCAAATAAACCCTGTTTATCCGTAGCACCAGTATAACTACCTTGGGCTGTACCAAAAAGTATACCTTCAAGTAAGTTCTCTGGCAATGCACCACAGTTTTGAGCAATAAAAGGTTTATCCTTTCTGTTACTTAAATTATGCAGTCCTTGAACGATAAGCTCTTTTCCAGTTCCTGTTTCTCCAAATACAAACATGGGAGAACTACTATTAGCTACTTTTTGAGCCTTTGATTTTAATTGTATCATAGGGGAACTATCACCAATTACATCTGCAAAACTATATTGACTACCATTTGGTAAAAACTTATTCTTTCCTGTACTTTTCCCATGCAAAGTACTATGTAGCATAAGTATTTTCTCAGATAATTCTCTTACATTAGTGAAATCTGTAAAAATCTCTATAGCTCCCTCTATTTTACATCCATTTATTATTGGTATTGTTGATGTGACAATGGAAACACTCTTTCCCTTATAATTTATATAGTTTTGAACATGATTAATTATAGGTTTGCCACTATTAATCACTTTGTAAAAGGTACTACTATCTCGACTAATATTAGGAAAAACCTGAAAAAAGTTTTTACCAATTGCTTCTCGTGGATCAAATCCTGAAATATTTATGGATGGTTCATTAAAATAGATAATGTTCAGATTTGAATCTACAACAATTACACCTTCTTCAAGATAAGTAATCATTAGTTCAATAATCCTTTTATAATCCATATTAAACCACCGTTCCTTCACTATTTTAATGTTTTGAAATCCATGAAGTGATTAAATTGTTTCTTCACCTAGACATTTAAAACTTTTATAAGTACCCTTTTACTACTTCCAAAACCTCTGGTAAATCCATACCTATTTCTTCTAAATGCTCTACTGTAGGCACTCCCTTATTTGTCCATCCTCTTCTCTTATATACTGCATCTGTTAGTTTTTCATATTGATCTTCTCTATGTTCTCTTAATATCTTCATCTTTTTCTCTATTGATTCTCTAGTTACATCATATCCTAAAAGCTCTTTTAGCTGGTTATCATATCTTTCTGCCCTAGATATATATTCTTCTTTTGTTACTGGACCCATGGATCTATATGGAACCCTATCATTTTCCCTAAGACCCTTGCCCATTCTAATATTGAATACTCTTTGAAAGTTATATACTCTTTCAGATTCTCTTATCATCTCAGTTTTATTTATATTTTTTCCTGTAACACCATTACATATATCAATATAGTTTTCAACATGCTCTGGTATTTTAGCTGGCTCATCTGATAATGCATTGCTCTCCGGCACTATATCATTCCAAGGAAGCTTACATAAACCATAAAGGCCAAACCAAGTTCTAAACATTGGGAAATAATGAAGAGCTTCTGCTTTATCCTCAAATGTTGGAATCTGATTATTAACCATATCCATAAATATAAGCCAAGCTTCATCATGTTGAGGGCCTTTGTTCGTAAGTCCATAACCACCTTGCTGTGCTAAAGATTCTTTAGATAAGTACTCAGAATATTCCAAACCTTTTTGTTCCATTCCTATATCAAATAAAAAATTAGAATCTGCCCCATATTCCTCTACAAATAGCTTTTTCATTCTATGAACACCTTGACCTGCTATTTTCCCAAAACCTTCTCCACGAGACATCTGATGAAGCAATTCTAAAGCTGCGTTAGTATTGCCAAAGTTAAGCTCTAACCCACCGGTTATTTCCTTATTAATAATTCCATTTTCATAGCATTCCATAACAAATGCTGTTAATGTACCAAATGATATAGTATCTACTGCATATGTATCGCAATAGAAATTTAGCTCTAGTATAGCTTCTGGATCAAATATACCACAGTTAGACCCTAGCCCTGCAGCATTTTCATATTCTGGTCCATCTATAGTAACAAGCTGTCCTTTATATGGACCTGTCTTTAGCTCAAACTTGTCTGCTGCCTTTGCACAGGCCATAGAACATCCGTACCAGCATCCATCTGCCATACCTTGTGTAATATACTTTTCAATAAATACAGTAGATGCAATTTTATATGTATCTGAATGACCTCCAAATTTAAAGTTATGGGTAGGAAGTAGATCGTATTTATCCATTACCTCTATTATATTAGCTGTTCCAATTTTCCTCATTTTATTTTGTTTATCATCAAGTCTGCATATTTCCTTATGCAACTTTACACCCGCCTTGTTTATAATGGACTTATCTACAGGATTGTTAAGGTCTCCCTTAACTCCTTTAAACTTAACTACTAAAGCCCTTATTCTTTTGTCTCTAAATACAGTTCCTATGCCACCTCTACCGGCTTGCTTTAACCTTGTAGCCTGTCTCCTTGGATCATAAAAAGTAAAGTTAAGCAGTCCAATACGAGTATTTTCAGCTGCTGTACCTGCTGTTACAACTGCAACATTCCTCTTGTCCTCTTCTGAGTCTGCAAACATTTCCGTAAGCTGCTCTCCTAGTACGTGGGCGTCTATTGCATCTAGAGGGGACTCTATTATTTCTACTGTTCCTTTATTTCCATCTATATATACTATTATATCTTTCTTTGATTTTCCTTGAATCTCCAGAGCATCCCAACCAGAAAACTTAAGAAGTGGTCCAAAATAACCACCTACATTACTATCTATTGGTATTCCTGTAAGTGGCGATATAGAGCATACTAATGATTTTCCCGCTCCTGGATACTGTGTAATACCACATAGGGGTCCACCTGCAATAATAATTTCATTTTCTGGATCATTCCACTTTGTTTCAGGAGTTACACCATTCCATAAATACCATAGCCCAAAACCTTTACCCCCTATAAATTTATCCTTCATCATCTGTGTAACTGGCTTTGATTCGATTTTATTTTCCGATAAATTAATATATAATGTTCTATTTGTATAGCCATTTTCAATCTTCCCTAGATTATAGGAAAAATCCTTAAGTAAGATACTATTTTCTCTTAAAGTATTTAAATCCATAATTCCGCCCCCTTTTTCCTTCTTATCTATTCAATTGATGCAGCTACTTGTTCTTCCGCTTTTTCTTCTATAAAAATTGCACCTGTAGGACATTTTTTTGAACATAGACCGCAAGCTACACATTTAAATGGCTCTATATAGTCATCATGATACATCATAGTTTCTTCAGGGCAAAAGCCTACACACATAAAGCAGCCAACACATTTGTTTTTATCAATTCTAACTATACCGTTTCTATCTCTACTAATAGCCATACTTGGACAAATATCAATACATACACCACATTGGTTACATACCTTTATAATTTTTTCATCATCTGTAATATGAATAGCAGATTTCTTCACATCCTCTGTTTTGAAAAAAGCCTTAGCACATACTCTTTCACATTCTCCACATTTAATACAGACATCATCATTTTTTGCTAAATACTTCATTCTTTTCCCCCCTGTTTAAAAGAATCAATTTTCTTAATATTTTGAAATAATCTTGTCTCTACTATTCTATATCTATTATAAAAATCCTTGTTAATTCCATAAAAATATACTTTATTAAACAAATAGCAAGGGATGAGAAGTTAACTTCTCATCCCACTAAATATTTTTATAAAACTTTCTGTTAATCTAATAGCTGACCTCCAGATTTTTGGAATATACCTTCCCAGCCTTCTACATATTGCCCTGTTGCCCATTCTGCCATTATAATGGTTTCTCCTTCTTTTAGCTTTAATTTCTCCCTAGGATATCTTCCTAAATCATTACCATATATATCATAAATAAGAAGCTCTCTTTTTGTAAGGACTATAGCTATATCTTTATTAGGAGATGTATATGCATCTAAAGCCCTCGGTACTCTATCTTTTATATTTGTCCAAGGTACAAATAAAGTATCATAAACTACTACCTTGGGAGGCGGTATTAAGTTAATACTATAATCAGCTGCATTAAATTCTTTCTCCTTAGTATAATTAATTCTTCCTTTTAAAAACCAATGTCCTAGCTTTCTCTCCATTCCAAAGTTTTCTAGTAATTCTTCCCTATATAAAATATTGGGATTATCTATTTCTAGATAGTTAATCGCCCTCTCCCATGCAGACTTTATAGATATAACACCGGTTTCATCTAAAATATCTGATATTTTTACTCCACGACCATTAGGCAATCCATCTATAGGCAGTATCTGTAGTTTACTACTTTCCCAGTTTTCACTTCCTACAATATATTCTCCTTTGCCTATAGTCTCAACGGATATATAATCATTACCAACATAATTAATTTTCCTTTTTATTTCTCCTATTTTTTCTCCCCACCTAGAAAAATCCAGCTCTGGTGTTACATCGTCATCATTTGCAGGTATCTCCTCATTCCGCATCATTCTAGCCTTTAATTGTATTTCTGCCTTGTTGTCTTCCATCAAAACATTATTAGCTAATATATATTGTTCTGATCTACTATCTTGTGTTGCCTTTTTCGTCTCTATTTTCCAAAACCCACTTCTACGTGGAAAAAATATATTTTCTATTTCTAAAATAGGATTTATTTCATTATTTTTTGATGAAATCCACAATGTTCTGTAGTTGTACTCATTTTCAGAGTCATCGCTATTACTCTTATTTTCAGATCTAAGACCTATTAAAACACCAGTGCTAATTAAGCTATCTTTTTCCATTTGTATATTTATATCTTGATTATTTTCATCATCACTTTTACTTGAAATATATTGGTCAACTTCGTCTGATAATTTACTTAAATAAAAACTATTACCTTGTATTTTAAATATTAGCTCATTCTCTTTTATTATTAAAACCTCACAAAAAAACTTGTCTTGATCTATAACAGTAATTACCTCTACTTCCTTATTTGGAAATACAAAATTCGATGGTAATGATTTAGAATTGAACAATAAATATTCTTCTCCATTTACCCTCTTCATTTGATATTGAGGATTTTCTAAGATAGATTCTCCTAGGGACATATATCTGTCAGAAAACTGTACCTTTTTACCCAGCCATTCTTCTTTATCTTCCTCTTCATTAGAAGAAGCAGTCATTAAAACCTCAGATATTTCCCAGGTTCCTCTAATTGGTATTAGCTGATTTTGAGGAGATACTATCTTTTCTGCAGAATCTGTACTAGGACTTGAACAGGCAGAAAGCATTAGACTTATAGCAAGTAAAAAAACTAATATCTTAACTGTCTTCATCTAAACACACTCCTCGAATGGTACACTAATTATTATTTCTGTACCTCTATTAAGTTCACTTCTAATTTCAAATGTTCCATCCATTAACTTAATTATTTCGTCGCATATAGATAATCCAATTCCACTCTGAGATTGACTAGTTTTTCCCTTATAGAATTTCTCTTTAACCTTTGGCAAATCTTCTTCAGCTATACCACAGCCTGTATCCTTTATATTAAAAACAAAATTATTGTCTTCATAAGAAGCAGTTAAAACAACATTCCCTCCTGATGGAGTAAATTTAAATGCATTATCTAAAACATTAATAAATACTTGCTTTAACCTATTACCATCAGAGCAGGTAATTGGCATATTATCCTCTACGATAACCTTAAAGTTTATATTGTCTCTAGTAGCCCTTGGTGTTAATTGTTTTCTAATATGGTCCATTATGTTATTAATATTCAAATCTTCCTTTTCAAGAGTTATCTTTCCGGATACAAACTTAGAAAAATCTAAAAGTTCCTCTACCATATTAGTCAATCTATCACTTTCAGTTTCAATAATATCTAATCCATCGGACAAAATTTCTCGATCATCATAACTATGCTTTAAAGTAATTGCCCAACCTTTAATAGAGGTTAAGGGAGTCCTTAGCTCATGAGATACAGACGAAATAAAATCATTTTTAAGTGCATCCTTCTTCATAATCTCTTGAGCCATATAATTTAAAGTATCCGATAGTTTTCCAATTTCATCGTCATATTTTTTTATGCTTTTTGTTTTAAAATCTCCAAGAGCCATTTTTTCAGCAGATTCAGTTACGCTTTTTAATGGACCTATTATAGTGTTGGCTAATAAAACAGCAACAAGACTGGATATTAAAATTACGATACCTCCAAATCCAATAAAGATTAAAGCTATAGTTTTTATATCTTGATTTACCTCTCTTAAGGATGTAATAAACCTTAATACCCCAACAATATTTTCTCCAGATTTTAGAGGATATGAAATAGCCATAACCTTATGTTCATCGTACTCCACTTTTCCTATCCATGTTCCTTTTTCACCATTAATAGCCTTAACTACATCCTCTGTATTTACAGGATTAGGTGAAATGACTCCAATAGAATCCATTAATATCATCCCACTCTTGTCTAATATTTCTACTTGAGCCTTTGTTTGCTTCCAAAAAGTATCTACATTATTTAATATATTTTCGTGAAGCGTTGCATCAGAAAAATATCTAGAATATAAATCGGCAGAAAGCCTAATTTGATTATTTAGACTTTCTTCTAAATTTTTATAGTAATTTTCCTTAACTATATTAATCAAAAATATTTCAAGAGTAACAACGGTAATTACAACAATAAATATGAAATTAATTGCTAATCTCTTTTTTATACTCTTCATATTACTTTGCTCCCCTTAGTCTATAACCAACTCCCCAAACAGTTTCTATTATTTGTGGACTTGATGGATCATCCTCTATTTTCTCTCTTATTCTTCTAACATGGACATCTACAGTTTTCATATCGCCAAAGTAATTTTTGCCCCATACTATATTTAAAATTTCATCTCTACTAAATGCCTTATTGTTGCCTTCCATAAACATCTTCATCATTGAAAACTCTATGGGAGTGAGCTCTATTTCGATTCCTCTTTTATAGAACTTTTGTGCCTCTAAATCTAACTCAAATTCTCTAAAGGTAATAGCCTTTTTCAATTGACCCCTTGCATTGTCAATTTTTCTAAGGTTTGCTCTTATTCTAGCAATTAGCTCTAGTGGATTAAATGGCTTTACCATGTAGTCATCTGCGCCCAGCTCTAATCCCATTATTTTATCCATGTCTTGACTTTTAGCCGTTAGCATAATAATAACTATATTTGGTATAGATTTTCTAACACTCTGGCATACTTCAAATCCATCTATACCAGGAAGCATAAGGTCCAAGACTACTACTCTAGGTTGTACTCTTCGTATTATATCCAGAGCTTCTTCTCCAGATGCAGCTTCTAAAACCTCAAAACCTTCTCTATTTAAATTTATAGATAAAAATTTTCTAATAGAGGACTCATCCTCCACAACTAGTACCTTTATTCTTTCTTCTTGCATACATAACACCTGCCCTTTATTTATATACTCGCTTACCTACTTATCTGTATTTTACTATAGTTTTCTTCATCTAGCTATAAAATATGGCCTTAAACTTATGAAAAAAGTTAAAGTTTTACCTATTAGTAACTATTACCTTTTTCTTTAACCTTTTTGTAATTTTTTTTAATTAGTTTGTAAAGCAAAAAAAGTTCATAAGATATACTATAAAATCAATACATAATATAGAAAACTCAAGTAGTAAATCTTATTATGCTTTAAATTATTAAATAAAATTTGATAGGAGAGATATTTATGAAAAGAAAAATTTTTATTCCTGTAATGCTTATATTAATTGGTTCGGTGACTGCAGGTTGTGCAAATGGAATGACTCCATCAACCTATAGTAGTAAACAGCAAGGCATGGTACAAACATTAGAAGTAGAAACTAAAGCAATATCCGACGATAATGAGGCATTAGAAAGTAGCATTAAACTTCCTGTTTTTTCTAGCGAAAATAATAAAGAACTTTTAAATGAAATAAACACTCTTCTTGAAAAAGATGCATTAAAAATAAAAGAAGAAATATCACAAATGGCTGAGAATGATTTTAAAGATGCAAAAAAAGAAAATATAGAACTTCATAAATATGAGTTATTAGTAGATTACGAAGTTCATACAGCAAATAGTGAGTTAATAAGCGTAACAGTTTTAAACTACCAATACACTGGTGGTGCCCACGGTATGAGTGTAAGAGTTCCTTACAACTTTGATCTAAGAACTGGTAAAGAAATTGCTTTAGGAGAGTTCTTTAAAGAAGGAAGTGACTACAAAAAAATAATTAATGAAGAAATACAAAAACAAATAAAAGAAGACCCAGATAAGTTTTTCCCAGATGAAGTAGAAGTATTTAGCGGCATTAGTGATGAACAATCCTTCTTTATAAAAGATGGAAAGCTAGTTATTTACTTTGGTCAATACGAAATAGCTCCTTATGCAGCTGGCATAATAGAGTTTGAAATTCCAAATAGTATTTTGAAAGATATTGTTTCTCCTTCCATTATTAAATAGATTTTTAATACAAAAAAGCTTCTTGTGCTACTCAAGAAGCTTTTTTGTATTTTTTGAAATACTTTGACTCATAATAGGTTCTCCTTCACAATGCAATTACAATTTTTTTCATCTAGTTTTCCCTTCGCTAATTTTGTATATGTTCGATATTAATTTTTGTGTTTCTATCTTATTATGATTATAATAGCTAACACCGTCTATATATTCTGGTTTACCTGGTAATACAGTAAAATTAATATTTTCATTTTTCATTTTATATAATTGACTTAAATAATTTGTTATATCTTTTGCACTCATTGTAGTTTCTACATGTTCAGTTGCTATCTCTAAAATTTTAAATATTTTTAAGTTTAATGATTGGGTGATAAATGATTTTATAAATTTCTGTTGCCTTTCTATCCTTCCTAAATCTCCTTTTGACTTTTCTCTATATCTTAAATATTTTAATGAATCCTCTCCATTTAACTTTTGTTTACCTTTTTTGAAATTAATTAATAGAGGAGTCGAATATTCAGAATCAAAATAATACATATCATCTTCGATATCTATTTTCACTCCACCAATAGCATCTATTGATTTTTCAACAGCTTCAAAATCCAACTTAATGAAATCATGTATTTCAACGCCTAATAAGTCACTTACAGAATCTATCAATGATTTAGCCTTTATATCACTTCCACCTTTTACTGCATGGCTTGCATTAATCTTTTTGAGATCTGCTCTGTTGAAACCTTTTCTATGATAGAAAGTATCTCTTGGTATAGACATAAGATTTAAATATTTTTTTTCTGGATAAAAGCTACATAGTATTATTGAATCTGCTAATGAGTAATCTGCAATACCGGCAATTAATATATTTATAGGACCTTTCGAAGTATTATCATTATCAGTTTTTGCATTATCTATCTCAGCGACTATAATATTTGGATTCTGAATTTCTTTCAAGGTATTTTTTATAGTAATTGAAAACCCTATCCCTATAACAGTAAAGATAATAAGAAAGATAAAAAATATCTTCCAAAATAATTTCATTAATAGCGCCTCCCAAAATAGTATAATACATTTGTTAAAACTGAAATATTCAAATTATAAACAATATTAAGTCTTTAAGTTCGAATAGATTATATCATAGTACAAACAAAAACAATGTTGAAAATAGTCGAATTTAGCTATTTTTATTCTAAATACTATTCATTTCATAAAAAAACACCAACTTATCTTATTACCAGACAAAGTTGGTGTTTTAAAAAGTCCTAAATTACCTAACAACTAACCGCTTCAACCTTAAGAATCCCATCAAGCTTATCAATAAACTTCTCTGTTTGCTCAATAGTTCCAGTACTAACTCTTATCCAATTATCCCACTTCCATAGGTAGCCTGGTCTAATGATTATTCCCTGCTTCATTAGCTCTTCGAATACTGGCTTAGAATGGGTATTTATATTTGCAAATATAAAGTTTGCATTAGATTTTATATATTCTAAGTCATTTTCCTCAAAATACTTTTCCATAATAGCTATGGAATCGTAGTTTAACTTAATAGTTTTTTCAATATGCTCTGTATCTTCTAACGCGCCTAATGCAGCAGCTTGGGCTAATACGTTAACATTAAATACATCCTTAACTTTTCCCATCTGAGCTGCAATTTCCTTAGATGTAAGGGCATAGCCTACCCTAACTCCAGCAATACCTGCCACCTTAGAGAAGGTTCTAAGTAAAATAGTATTTGGTCTTTTAGCCAAAATATGAAGAGATTCTGGATAGTCTGGATTAACCTTAGCATAATCATAGTATGCCTCGTCAAATACAATTACAATATCCTCTGGCACCTTAGCTACAAAGTTTTCAATCTCATCCTTTGATAGAATATTGCCTATAGGATTGTTTGGATTACAAATATATATTATCTTTGTTTTATCATTAATTTTTTCGATAAATCCATCTAGATCGTGCTTATAGTTTTTTAATGGTAGCTGAACAGGAACACCGCCCATATTAAGTACACTTGTTTCATATAATCCAAAGGTAGTGTCCGCCATTAAAGCTTCGTCACCATGGCTTATAAATGTTTGAGCAATTATTTGTATAATCTGCTCTCCACCATTCCCTGTAACTATATTTTCGTGACTTAAATTAGTTCTTTTAGCAATTTCTTGTTTTAATTTCATTGCATAGGCATCTGGATAAATATTAATATTTTCTGCTTCTCTCTTAATAGCTTCTACTGCCTTTGGTGAAGGCCCTAAAGGATTTTCATTAGATGCCAATTTTTCTATTTGATCTATTCCATATTCCTTTTGTACTTCTTCAATAGGTTTTCCAGGAACATAAGGTCTTAGTGCATCTAGTTCTTTTCTAAACAGATTTTTAGACATATAACCTACACTCTCCTCAATATCAATATATTTGCTAATTTAAATCATATTCGTATGCTTCTTCTTCCCCTTTAAGCACTCTTAAAGCCCCTAGCGCTAGAGACTCTAGCTCGTTCTCTCCTGGTAATATTTCCACTGGAGCAATAAAAGCTACCCTCTTTACAATCCAATCTGTAAGCATTTTTGAATATGCAATTCCACCAGTAAGTATAATTTTGTCTATTTTGCCTTCCAGCACCACAGAAAGCTCACCTATGGCCTTTGCAATTTGATAAGCCATAGCTTCGTATACGAGTTTTGCATATTCGTCTCCATTATTAATTCTATTTTCTACCTCTAGAGCGCTATTTGTATTTAGGTAGGATACTAAACCGCCATTACCCCTAAGTTTTTTCTTTACAATAGGTTGTTCATTAGTATAACACATACTAACTAGTTTGTCAGTAGGTAGCACGCCAGCTCTCTCTGGTGAAAATGGTCCTTCCACATCCGATACCATATCTACCATTCTACCCTTTTTATGAGCACTTAAAGATATTCCACCACCTAAGTGGGCAACTACGAAGTTACATTCCTTATAGTTTTTACCTATATTTCCAGCTGTCTTTATAGCAGCTGCCCTCATATTAAGACAATGGGTTAGGCTCTGTCTTTCTATATCAGCTACACCTGAAATTCTTGCAATATCATCTAATTCATCTACTGAAATAGAATCATAAATAAATGCTTCTACTCCGATGGATTCTGCTATTTCCTTAGCTATTATTGCTCCTAAATTAGATGCATGCTCAATTATTGGTCTGTTCTTTAATCTATCAACCATCGCATCGTTTACTCTATAGGCTCCCGAACGTACTGGAGGAAGTGGGCCACCCCTACCTACCACTGCTGTAAGCTCCTTTACATTAAAGTTATTTTCATTTAAAAAGTCCATTATTTGCTTATATCTCATCTCATATTGATCCGTAATACTTTTATATTTTGCGATCTCTTCACTAGGGTGCTCTATATTCTTTTTATATATTTCTTTAGTATCCTCATATATTGCGATTTTTGTTGAAGTTGATCCTGGGTTTATAGCTAGTATTTTAAAAGACACTTGTTTTCCTCCTCTAATATGGTTGATTAAGATACTGCCTTCATTCCTTCGTTAAATGCTTTTATATTAATGTCTATAAATTGTTCTTTTACGCTTTCTCTTATTGCCTTTTCCCAATCTATATCAGTAAGATTCATGGCTTTAACTAGGGCTCCTAAAAGAACTATATTCATAGTTTTGGCATTCCCTAAGTCTTCTGCAATCTTACCTGCATCTAACACATTAGTATCTACCTTTTCTTTTATCTTCTCTATCACTCCTTCTGGGTAATCTGCATTTCCCATAAGTATTGGTGCAGAAGGTATTTCATACTCATTAACTACAGCCTTTCCTTTAGGGTTCAAATATTCTAGCCATCTAATAGCCTCCATAGCCTCAAAGGAAACTAAAATATCTGCCTGCCCTTTTCCTATAATAGGAGCATATACCTTTTCTCCAAACCTAACTTGGGTAGTAACACTTCCACCTCTTTGGGCCATACCGTGAACCTCTGACATCTTAACATCATAGCCGGCATCTACTAAACCTGCTGATAATATTTTACTAGCAAGAATAGTTCCCTGTCCACCTACTCCAACTAATAATAAACTTTTAACCTCTGACATATTATTCACCCACCTTACTAATAGCTTTTGTCGGACATACTTGAAGACATACTTCACAGCCTACACATTGATTTTTATCAATTGTAACTTTCTTTATTGACTTATCAAAACGAAGTGCAGGACATCCTGTTCTAACACACATTCTACATCCAATACATTTTTCGTGATTAACCTCACATAATCCTTTATAATCACCAAATTCTTCTTTGTCCTGAGTCGAAAGTTTTTTAAGAACACATGGCCATCTTGTAATAATAACAGAAGGCTCATCTAAGCTTGTTGCCCAATCTAAAGCTTCCTTAGTTTCTTTTAAGTCTAATGGGTTAACCGTTCTAATATGCTCTATTCCAATAGCCTTACATAAAGCAGGGATATCTATCTCCTTTGTAGGCATTCCTTGAAGAGTATACCCTGTTCCAGGATTCTCCTGATGACCAGTCATACCTGTAATTCTGTTATCCATAATAACATTTATTGTATTGCTTCTATTATACATTGTGTCGATCAGACTATTAACACCAGTATGGAAGAATGTTGAGTCACCTATTACAGCTACCATTCTCTTATTGCTTTCATGTCTGTTAAGCACTTTTTGAGCCCCGTGGGCCATACTAATACTAGCCCCCATACATATAATAGTATCTACTGTACTAAGTGGTGGCGCTATACCTAAGCCATAACATCCAATATCTCCATTAACTATAATACCTTTTCTCTTGCTTAGCTCGTAGAAGAAGCCCCTATGTGGACATCCTGCACAAAGTGTTGGAGGTCTATTTACAGCAACATTCCTGTCGTAATCAACTATTTCTCTTTCTTCTCCCAATAATGCCTTTGCAATAATATCAGGATTTAACTCTCCTATATTAGGAATTTTATCTTTTCCTATACAGGCAATCCCTGCTGCTTTTAACTGATCTTCAATATAAGGCTCTAGCTCTTCTATTACATAAAGTGTATCTACTTCCTTAGCAAACTCATTTATTTTATCCATCGGTAGAGGATGGGTAAATCCTAGCTTTAAATATGAAACAGTATCTCCAAATACATCTTTAGCATATTGATAAGCTACTCCAGATGAAATAATACCAACTTTTTTATCGTTCCACTCGAAGAAGTTTAGATCTGTTTCATTAGAAAACTTTTCTAATTCCTTTAATCTGTCTTCTAATACTACTCTAAGCTGTCTTGCATGGGCTGGTATTGCACCGTATTTTTGAGGCTTTTTATCGTAAGTCTTTATACCTACTTCTTCCCTCTCGCCAAATTCAACAAGACTCTTTCCATGACATACCCTAGTTGTCATTCTAAAAAGGACTAAGGTATCAAATCTTTCACTTATTTCTATAGCAGCCTTTACCATATCCTTACACTCTTGGCTGTCGCTTGGCTCTACCATTGCTACCTTTGCAAACCTAGCATATAGTCTATTATCCTGCTCGTTTTGAGAAGAATGACATCCTGGATCGTCTGCAGAAACAAGTACCATTCCTCCATTGACTCCTGTATATGCGTATGTAAAAAATGGATCAGCTGCTACGTTTACACCTACGTGTTTCATTGCAGCTAAAGATCTAGCACCAACAACAGAAGCACCTATTGCGGATTCTAAGGCAACCTTTTCATTTGGAGCCCATTCTGCTATTATTTCCTTTTTGTAAGGTGCAATGTTTTCTAGAATTTCTGTACTTGGTGTACCCGGATAAGCCGCAGCATATGTAATACCTGCTTCATAGGCCCCTCGGGCAACAGCTTCATTACCTGTAAGTAATTGTTTCATTTTTTGTCCCCCTCCTATATTTATAAAATTCGTTTGATGCTATTGCATCGAGTCATGTCGCACTTAAACTTTAAACTTTCTTAAAAATTTCAAGTGCTCAAAATATTACCAACCTATTACTTCTTAGAAGGCTATTGATAGTTAGAAAATCTATACTTTATCAAAGTGTAAAGTAATAATGATTTCATTTTAATAATTTATCCTATTATTAGACTTGCAAATTTTATGCCAAAATTTTATGACTAAATATTTAGACTTTTCAGCCACAGTAGCTTTTATTTTTATCCCATTAAATAAATTAAGGGTTTAATGGGGTAAATTTCTTCACCCATTAAACCCTTAAATACATTTAAATTCTTATCACTATACTATTAAAAATACCACTTAAGAATTCATCTAAATAAGCTAATAATAATTCTTAAAATTATAAAATACATATTGACTTAATTTAAAATCAATGTTAATCTTAAGCTGTTAAATGAATATTGAACGTCCTTCAGGGCAGGGTGCAAGTCCCTACCGGCGGTAAAGTCCGCGAGCCTATTTGGCAGAACTGGTGCAATTCCAGTACCGACAGTAAAGTCTGGATGAAAGAAGGAAAAGTTATTATACTCTTTAAGTTCTATTTTTGTATAGTTCTTATTGGGTTAATTTGTGGAACCAAGCCCTGATAATTTTTATCAGGGCTTTTTTATATTTAAAAAATTGAGGTGAAAATATGGATTATTTATATATGACTAGAGCTTTAGATTTAGCAAAGCTCGGTATTGGTTATACAAATCCTAATCCCTTAGTGGGAGCAGTAATAGTTAAAGACGGCAGGATTATTGGCGAAGGCTATCACAAAAAATACGGAGACGCCCATGCTGAGGTTAATGCCTTTAACAATACTAAAGAAGATGTTGCAGGGGCTACAATGTATGTAACCCTAGAACCCTGCTCTCATTTTGGAAAGACCCCGCCCTGTGTTAATACTATTATTAAAAAAGGTATTAAAAAGGTTGTGGTTGCCATGGAAGATCCTAACCCTCTTGTGGCTGGTAAAGGAATTAATATATTACGACAACATGGGATCGAAGTAGCTATAGGTGTATTAGAGAATGAGGCAAAAAAGCTAAATGAGGTTTTCATTAAATTTATTACAACAGGACTTCCCTTTTGTGTTCTTAAAACAGCAATGACCCTAGACGGTAAAATTGCAGCTTATACTGGAGATTCCCGTTGGATTACCAACGAAGAATCTAGACACTATGTTCATGAGCTGCGCCATAGATTTACTTCCATAATGGTTGGAATAGGCACGGTTTTAGCTGATGATCCTCTACTTACAACCAGGCTAGATAGTATAGATAAAAAAAATCCCATTAGAATAGTTGTAGATACAAGGGGCAATATCCCTTTAGATGCAAAGGTTCTACAATGTGATAATAATACAAAAACTATAATAGCAACAACAGAAGCCACTAATAGAGAAAAGCTAAAATATATTGAAGAATTAGGGGTAGAGTTCATCATTGTACCTCTTAAAAACAATAAGGTAGATTTATCCTATCTTATGAAATCCTTAGGAGAGAGAAAAATTGATAGTGTACTTTTAGAAGGTGGGAGTACCCTAAACTATACAGCTCTCGCAGAAGGAATTGTGGATAAGGTAATTTCATTTATAGGACCTAAGATTATAGGTGGAAGCTCAGCTAAAAGCCCAGTTGGTGGAAGGGGTATTCCATATATGAAAGATGCCATATTCCTTAAGAATATAGATGTTTTCAAATTTAAGGATGATGTAATAATAGAAGCCTATATAAAAAAGGAGGTATAGCCTTTGTTTACAGGACTTGTTGAAGAAATAGGAACTGTTCAATCGATTTTAAAGGGGTCTAGGTCTGCAAGTATTGTCATTAAAGCTAAAAAAGTGCTAGAGAATATAAAGCTAGGAGATAGTATCGCAACCAATGGTGTATGTTTAACCGTAATAGCCTTTAGTTCTGATAGCTTTCAAGTAGACGTTATGGCAGAAACAATGAGGAAAACTAACTTAAATAACCTAACACCTGGAAGTAAAGTTAACTTAGAGAGGGCATTAATGCTAGGAGATCGTTTAGGTGGGCATCTAGTAAGCGGTCATATTGATGGAGTAGGTATTATTAAAGATTTTAGACGAGAAGACAATGCTATCTGGGTTTCCATAGCCGCGCCTTCTAATATTTTAAAGTATGTAATATATAAAGGCTCCATTGCAATTGATGGAATTAGTCTTACAGTTGCTTATGTAGATAATGAGATTTTCAAAGTGTCTGTCATTCCCCACACAAAGGAAATAACAACTCTCCTTACAAAAAACATAGGTGAGGAAGTAAATCTTGAGGGAGATATGATTGGAAAATATATCGAAAGGTTTCTATCCTTTAAAGAAGAGGCTCCCTCTAAACTAGAAGTAGATATGGAGTTTTTAAGTAACCATGGTTTTTTGTAAGTTTTAAAATAACCTTCACTGTAATCCATCAAATAAAAGGAGTGAATTAAAAATGTCCAAATTTAACACTATAGAAGAAGCCATTGAGGATATGAAACAGGGTAAAATTATAGTAGTTGTAGACGATGAAGACCGCGAAAATGAAGGAGATCTTCTTATGGCTGCTGAAAAGGTAACTCCAGAAGCTATAAATTTTATGGCTAAATATGGTCGCGGACTAATATGTATGCCTATTCTTGGAAGTAGACTAAATGATCTGTGCATTCCTCAAATGGTGCAGCATAATACTGATAATCATCAAACCGCATTTACCGTATCTATTGATGCTATTGAGACCACTACAGGAATATCTGCCCAGGAAAGAGCCCTTACAATCCAAAAAGTTTTAGACCCAGATACGAAAGCTTCAGACTTTAGAAAACCAGGACATATATTCCCATTAGAAGCAAGAAAAGGCGGGGTATTAAAAAGAGCTGGTCATACAGAAGCTGCTGTTGATTTAGCAAGACTTGCTGGATTATATCCCGCTGGTGTAATTTGTGAAATAATGAATGAAGACGGCACTATGGCAAGAATCCCCGAACTAATGAATTTTGTAACAGAGCATGATTTAAAAATAATTACAATAGCTGACTTAATTGCATATAGAAGAAAAAATGAAATGCTTATAGAACATGTAACAGAAGCTAATATGCCCACAAAATACGGCGATTTCAAAATCATAGGCTATGAAAATAAATTAAATGGGGAGCATCATGTTGCTTTAGTGAAGGGTAATGTAGATGATGGAGAGCCTGTCCTAGTTCGTGTCCATTCTGAATGTCTTACCGGGGATGCTTTTGGGTCTATACGTTGTGATTGTGGTGAACAATATGCTACTGCTATGGAACAAATTAATAAGGAAGGTCGAGGAATATTAGTCTATATGCGTCAGGAAGGTAGAGGCATAGGATTAATAAATAAGCTAAAGGCCTATGCTCTTCAAGATAAGGGAATGGATACGGTTGAAGCAAATTTAGCTCTAGGATTCCCTGAGGATATGAGAGATTATGGTATCGGCGCTCAAATATTAGCTGATCTTGGAGTCAAAAAGATTCGACTAATGACTAATAATCCTAGAAAGTTATCAGGATTAGCTGGATATGGCATGGAAATTATAGAAAGAGTTCCCATCCAAATGAATCATAATGAGCGAAATGCTTATTATTTAAAAACTAAACAAGAAAAATTAGGACATATGTTGAAATTTAAGGAGGCATAAATAATGAATATATTTGAAGGTAAATTAATTTCTCAGGGATTAAAATTTGGTATTATAGTAGGAAGATTTAATGAATTTATTGGAGGCAAACTTTTATCAGGAGCACTTGATGCCTTAAAGCGTCACGGTGTTGAAGAGGCAGATATTGATATTACTTGGGTACCTGGAGCATTTGAAATCCCACTTGTGGCAAAAAAAATGGCTAAGTCTGAAAGATATGATGGCATAATATGCCTTGGTGCTGTTATAAGAGGTGCTACTCCTCACTTTGACTATGTATCTAACGAAGTAACTAAGGGCGTTGCTAGCGTTTCCCTAGATACAGAGATTCCTATAATATTTGGCGTGCTTACAACAGATACTATCGAGCAAGCTATTGAACGAGCAGGGACTAAGTCAGGAAACAAAGGCTATGATGCAGCTGTTACTGCTATTGAAATGGCTAACTTACTAAAAGAGATTTAAAAACCTTATATGGTATAGCAACAATTAGGGTCTGAATTCTTCAGACCCTTTTTAATTCTTTTAATACTCTTATCCCATGCTCTGTAATTACAGTTCCTCCACGTCCTTTAAAAATATTAACCATTTTCTTTTCTTCTAAAGAAGTAATAATATTTCTTATTTCCTGTTCGCTAATAAAAATATTCTTTTCCCTTGCTGTATATAATATGCTTCTTCGTCCTAATCTTTTATTTTGTATAAAAGCCTTTTCTAATTCATCTAATACAAAAATATATTTATCTAAGTTTTTCCCTATATCTTTTGTAAGATTCTCCACAAGCTCTTCTTCTACCGCTTTATCGCATCCTTCATATTTTATTCCATCATATGCTTCTTCTTTTAATACATCTGCTATTTCGAATGGCAAATCCTTTATATCTACTTCTTTTATCTCTAAACTAACTAAATATTCTATGTAGTTTTTTAGTTCCCTTACATTGCCTTTCCAGTTATATGATAGAATCAATTCCTCTGCAGGTAATGATAATTGAAAGGAACCTCTAAACTCTCTCTTAAACTGTTCTATCAATGGCAATATGTCTTTTTTTCTAGATCTTAATGGAGGAACTTTAAGGGGTAACACATTTAGTCTATAATATAAGTCCTCTCTAAACTCTCCTGTTTCCATTATTTCCTTTAAATTTTTATTAGTAGCAGCAATTATTCTAATATCAACATTTATTATACTATCTCCACCTAAGCGCATTACCTCTCTTTCCTGTAGGACCCTTAACAGTCTCATTTGAAGACTTGGTGGCATTTCTCCTATTTCATCTAAAAATAGTGTTCCATTATGAGCAAGTTCAAATAGACCCGGCTTACCACCTTTTCTGGCCCCAGTAAAGGCCCCTTCTTCATATCCAAAAAGTTCGCTTTCTAAAAGGCTCTCAGGTAGAGCACCACAGTTAATAGCAACAAATTGAAAATTTCTTCTTCGGGAATTATTATGTATTGCTTGAGCAAAAAGCTCCTTACCTGTTCCACTTTCTCCGGTTATTAATATAGAAGAATTAGACTTTGCCATTCGTTTTGCTATTTCTATAGATTTTTTTATAGCATCGCTTTCTCCCGTTATATCTCCAAAATTGTATTTAGCTTTATGACCTTTTCCAATAACCTTAGCCCTTAACCTATGCTGTTTCTTCTCTGCATCACTAAACCTTCTAATAATAGCTACGGCCCCATATAGTCTTTCTGAGTGAATAATAGGATCTACTGATACTATTAAATCAATACCATTTATTTTTATTAGTATTTCTTTTACAGACTGTAGATTTTCTAAGACATTTTTAAATGGAATTTGAGGAAATAATTTTATTCCATCCCTATTCATAACCTCTTTACTTTTATACCCTGTTGTCTGTTCTGCATTTTCGTTATATAAAAATATAGTTCCTTTAGAGTCGATTCCTATTACTCCATCATCTATAATTTGAAGTAGTATATCCAATTGTCCTTCAGACATATTTGTTATACCTAAAATCTGCGAAAGGCCATAATTGGCTGTTGCAATCTCTCTATAGCTTTTTCCAATATTTTGTCTGTTTAATATGTATAAGAGATCTAATCTGACTCCAATTTCAATTATTGTATTAATATCCAATAAACTATTTCCTATATTAATAATCTCCTTAGCTCCATCAAGATTATAGCTAGATTTACCTAAAATGATTATTGTTTTATTATCCAGTTCCAATTTTTCCTGTGGACATGTGGGTATTAAGTTAATATGATTAACTCCAATCTGATATAGGGTGGAAACCATCTGCTTTGACATTTCTATGCTTTCATCCAAAAGGAAAGTATCCGTTCCTTTCCTAATATCCATAATCTTATCTAGTCCTAATTTTGATATTGTTCTATGTACGAATAAAACCTTATCCGTTTTTTTAATAAATCGCCGAACCTTATCAAAGGCATCAAAAGAAGGAACTAGAACTAAATCTGCTATTATTTCCTTTGTAATAGAGCCACCCTCTATACAGTATTTTTCAATATGGAGATTTTCTTGGAACAAACTTCTTATTTGCTCATAATACATATTTAGGGTTGCCTGGCTATAACATAAAATAGCTAACTTTTTTTTCATAGACCTTCTCCTTATTGTAAACTAGACTCAGTTGAGATAGGCTTAACTCCCTCATTAAGTAAATTCTTTCTCTTAATAATTAGCCATATTCTCTAGGCCTTCTTTATCTAATATACTTACTTGCCTTTGTCCAACCAGTTTTATCAAACCCATGGCTTGGAAGTGTGATAGCTTCCTGCTTAATGTTTCTTGAGACATTCCTATATAAGATGCCAAATCCTTTTTACTAATAGTTAGATTAACATTCCCATCTGGTCCTATCATACTTAAAAGAATGTGTGCAACACGACTTTCTACATCATGTAGCACTAGTCTTTCAATTAAGTTATCAGCCTTTGCTAGCCTATTACTTAATTCTTCGGTTATTTTAATAGAAATACCTGGATTTTTATATAAGATATCTTTTATTTTTTTCCCTTCAATAACACACACTATAGTTGCCTCCAAAGCTTCTGCATTACTATTTGATGGAGTTTGTTTAAATAAAGAAAGCTCTCCCATAAAATCTCCAGGCTCTAGTATTCTAATGATTTGTTCTTTACCATCTTCAGATATTTTATATATTTTAACCCTGCCTTCATTGATAATATAGAGTTTATCTAGTCTATCTCCGTCCAAAAAGATTACTTCTCCCTTTCTAAACTTCATATGTTCTGTAATGTTAGCAACTTCCATAGTCTCATCCCAATTTAGCCCGTTAAATATTGGAACTCTAGAAACACAGATTGTATCTTTATTATTACAGTCTTTATTATGACTACACTCCATAAAACCACCCCTTTTGCATGACTTAATATATGAAGAAGCCGTATATTATAATTCTAATTAATATTAGTATTTAATTAATGACTAGTGTAATTTCCTCATACTTATATTATAATTGATAAAAATACCCTCTGCCATATAAACAGAGGGTATTCTTATTTATTTTTTATGATACTGCAATACTATTTTACTATTTGGTATCTAAAAATTAGTATTGCCTCACCATTCTTTTCCTTTACATCACCTTTTATTACAGTTACTGTTTCACCAGATGATAGTGTGAAATTAGAGCCTGCCACACTTTGCATGTATTCTCTTATTTCTTGTGCTTTATTTGGATCTGCCATTTCTTTAACGCCCCAGGCGGGTGCAAGTACACTTGCCATGTCTCACGTTTCGCAAGCGCTAGCAACTCTATCATCTATAGATGCCTTTATACTCTTTAGCAAATCTTGTTCTAAATTCCCATCTTGTCCAAACAACATTATCTTTCCTCCTTAGTATTTATCTTTGGTATATTGCTAATATTCCCGCTTTTATAGACGAGAAATTAAGCACTACATCTGAAGTAAGTTTTCTTTATTAAACGTTGTAACTCCCTCTTTTCCAAGAGGGAGTTACAACAGTATAAATATGTTAACTATTGTTTTTACTCACTTTTTTCCCACTTAACTATTAAGTTTCTAGCTGCCTTTGCTTCATCTATTCTTCTTACATGGGTATTATGAGGAGCATTCTTCAATAACTCAGGGTTTTCTTTCGCTTCATCAGCAATTTTATTCATCGCATCTATAAATCTATCTAGAGTCTCCACACTTTCAGTTTCCGTTGGCTCTATCATTATTGCCTCATTTACTATAAGTGGGAAGTAAATTGTAGGTGGATGGTATCCATAATCAAGTAGACGTTTCGCAATATCAAGTGTAGATATTCCTAGTATATCCTCATTTAGGCCTCCTAATACAAATTCATGTTTACATACTTGCTCTATTGGAAGATAATATTTTTCCTTTAATTTATGCATCATGTAGTTTGCATTAAGCACTGCCTTTTCACTAACTTCTTTAAGTCCAGGTCCATATGAAAGTATATAAGTATATGCTCTAACAAGTATTCCAAAATGTCCATAAAAACTCTTTATTTTACCTATAGAGTGTGGTCTATCATAATCTAGTATATAGTTATCTCCTTTTTTCTCTACAACTGGAGAAGGTAAAAACTCTACTAAATCTTTTCTAACTCCTACAGGACCACTTCCAGGGCCTCCACCACCGTGAGGTGTAGAGAAGGTTTTATGTAGGTTATAATGAATTACGTCAAACCCCATATCTCCCGGTCTTGTAACACCCATAATTGCGTTCATGTTAGCACCATCATAATATAATAAGCCACCTGCTTCATGAACTAAGTCTGCAATTTCTTTAATATTTGTTTCAAAAAGTCCGAGGGTACTTGGGTTTGTTAACATTAATCCGGCAATTTCATCACTTAGAACTGACTTAAGACTTTCTATGTCAACAGCCCCGTTTTTATCTGATTTTACTTCCACAATATCAAATCCAGCAACAGCTGCACTAGCTGGGTTTGTTCCATGTGCAGAATCTGGAACTATAATCTTTGTTCTTTTCTTATCTCCCCGCTTATCATGGTAAGCCTTTATTATCATTAATCCTACAAGCTCTCCATGCGCTCCTGCAGCAGGTTGAAGAGTCATTCTTTCCATACCAGCTACTTCTGCCAGCATTTTATCTAGTCCATACATAAGCTCTAAAGCTCCTTGTACAGTTTCTATTGGCTGGTAAGGATGTATGTTTCTAAATCCTGAAAGATCTGCCATATCTTCATTTATTTTAGGGTTATACTTCATAGTACAAGATCCTAATGGATAAAAACCTGTATCTACTCCATAATTTTTATTAGATAATTGAGTATAATGTCTAATAACATCTACTTCGCTTACCTCTGGCAAATCTAATTCCTTATCACTTAAAAACTCACTAGGAATTAGACTTTCAATATTAACCTCTTCTACATCACATTTAGGTAGGCTATATGCCTTTCTACCTTCTTGAGAAACTTCAAAGATTAGTTTAGTGTAGTCCGTATTCATTATATCACCTCCATTACTCTAGCTAATTTATCTATTTCTTCCTTAGTTCTTTTCTCAGTTACACATAACAACAATCCATTATCTAACTCTGAATATTCTTTCTTAAGTTCATATCCTCCAAGGATGTTGTTCTTCAATAGCTCTTCATTAACTTTAGAGCTATCTAAATTACTAGTTACTGCAAACTCTTTAAAGAATGGCTTATCAAATAATGGTTTAAACTTACCACCCTTAGTAATTTCATTAAAAGCATAATGGGCTTTTTGAGTACTTTGCATAGCTACTTCCCTAATTCCTTTTTTACCTAAAGTAGTTAGATAAATAGAAGCCATAAGAGCAACTAACCCTTGGTTAGAACAAATATTTGAAGTAGCTTTATATCTTCTAATATGTTGCTCTCTTGCCTGTAATGTAAGAACGAACGCTCTCTTACCATCCACATCCTCAGACTGACCAACTATTCTTCCAGGAATCTTTCTAACTAACTTAGATGTAGTTGCAAAGAAGCCTAAATATGGTCCACCAAAGTTTAAGCTATTTCCTAAGGATTGGCCTTCTCCAACAACTATATCTGCACCTAGTTCTCCTGGACTTTTTAATATTCCTAATGAAATAGGATCTACATAATTAATAAATAGCGCTTTATTTTCATGAGTAATTTTTTCAACCTCTGTTATATCTTCAATAATACCAAAGAAGTTCGGGTTTTGGATTATAACTCCTGCGGTGTCTTTCCCAACTACAGACTTTAATTTGTCTATATCTGTTACTCCATCTTGCATATCTACTTCAACTACTTCAATATTTCTAAATCCCATATATACTTTTAAAACATTTCTTACTTCAGGATGTACCGTTGAAGAAACAACAATAGATTTACGTCTTGTATTATCAGCTGCCATTATTGCCGCTTCAGCACACGCAGTCGCACCATCATAAATAGAAGCATTTGCTACATCCATACCTGTTAAGTTGCAGATCATAGTTTGATACTCAAATATTGCTTGTAGGGTACCTTGACTAATTTCTGGTTGATATGGAGTATAAGCTGTATAAAACTCTGATCTTCCCGCTAGATGTTTAATTACGCTAGGGATATAGTGATCATATGCCCCTGCTCCTAAGAAGCAAACTAAATCATCTGTACTTTTGTTTTTGCCACTAAGGTCTTTCATATGGCGAACTATTTCCATTTCGGAATATGGTCCTTCTATATTAAGTTCTCTACCTAATTGAAGTCCTTTAGGTATGTCCTTAAACAGATCCTCCATGGAGTTAGCTCCAATAGCCTCCAGCATTCGCTTGGCATCGGTGTCTGTATTAGGTATGTACCTATGCATACTATTCCTCCTTATCGCAAAACTCTTTGTATTCTACATCATTCATTAATGTTCCAAGTTCGGATTCATCTGTTAATTCAACTGCTAAAATCCAGTTAGCAAAAGCATCTTCGTTTACAAGTTCAGGAGAATCTTCTAGAGCTTCATTAATCTCAACTACTTTTCCTGAAACTGGTAGATATGAGTCAGAAGCTGCCTTTACAGACTCAACAACACCAAAAACATCACCTTTGTCAAACTCATCTCCAACTTCTGGCATTTCAATATACACGATTTCTCCTAATGCATGTTGTGCATAGTCTGTAACTCCAATGTAAGCCTTATTTCCTTCTACCTTTACCCACTCGTGATCATTTGAATATAAAAGTCCTTCTACAATTTTCATACCATACTCCTCCTTGAATTGTTTTTATTATCTTTTATTTCTTTAGATATTTATTTAAAGTTATTTTTTCGTATGCTTATCATAGAACTTTTTACCAACTACCTCTGCCTTTAAAGTTCTCTTTCTAACTTTAATTTCTATTGGTGTACCTAAGGCTGCATACTCAGCATCAACTAGAGCAAAACCAATATTTTTCTTCAGACTTGGAGAATTATACCCAGTAGTTACAAAGCCTATAACCTTTCCATCGGCCATCACTTCGTATCCATGTCTAGGTACTCCATTTTCTTTCATTTCAAATCCCACTAGTTTTCTCTTTAATCCCTCTTCTTTTTGCTTAACAAGGGCATCCTTACCAATAAAGTCAGTTTTATTTAACTTTACAAAAAAGCCTAATCCTGCTTCTAGAGGACTAATATCCTGAGAGATTTCATTGCCATAAAGAGGTAAGGCAACTTCAAATCTTAAGGTATCTCTTGCTCCAAGTCCTGCTGGCCTTAATCCTTTATCTTTACCAACTTCCATAAGCTTTTCCCATAAAGAATCAGCATCTTTATGATCTAAGTAAATTTCAAAACCATCTTCCCCAGTATAGCCTGTTCTTGAAACAAGACAGTTAGCACCATTTATATTTACATCTCTCTTTAAATAGAAGAACTTTATTTCTGAAAGATCTGTGTCAGTAAGCTCTTGCAATATTTCTTGAGCCTTCGGTCCTTGAATAGCAATTTCTGATACATCATCAGAAATATTAATTATTTCTGCATCATATTTACCTAAGTTTTGCTTCATCCACTCATAATCTTTATCAGCATTGCTTGCATTAACTACTAAATAGTAATGATTATTGTTAAACTTATAAACTAAAAGGTCATCCACTACTCCTCCATCTGGGTAACACATGAATGTATAAAGAATTTGATTATCTTCAAGCACAGATATGTCATTTGTAACTAGGTACTGAACAAAATCCTCTGCTTGATTCCCCTTTACTTCGATTTCCCCCATGTGAGATACATCGAATATTCCTGCTGCTGTTCTTACTGCTTCATGTTCAGCTGTTAATCCCTCAAACTGTACTGACATTTCCCATCCTGAATAATCAACTAATTTGCCGCCATGTCTCTTGTGTGCTTCATACAAGGATGTTCTGCGCAGCTCGGTCATAAATATCTCCTCCTCTTTTATAATAGTTTACCCTAAATTAAAGCTAGTACATCATTTTAATTAATAGTATGAGGAAATTCCTCCATACAAAATTATTCCCAAATTTAAAATATATTCTAATAATTTATGCAAAAAATAAGAACATAATGGAATAGTAAGAAAATCTGCCATCATGTCCTCTGTATTTTTGCCTGAGAGTTTCTACACTAAAATGTATTTCTCCTACGGCGCCGTATATACGGGCTCTTCAGAGTTCCATCAAACAACGATCCTTCTGCCTGAAAGTTTCTGCAAAAAAATCGGCATCTTTTACATTGCTTCTTCGGCTACCCTAGTGGATATCTCTCGTTGTTATCATCTGGTACTGTATGTATGTTTTTTATATAACTTTCTATAAGACAATAATACATCTTTTAGAATATTTTTTCAACTCCTGATATTTTTTTATCACGTATTATTTTTTGAATACTTTAAATTGGATATAAATTTCATATGATTATCACATAAAAGATATACAAATATAAAATAATGCCCTTTTATATGTTTATTCTAAATAATAAAATTAAAAAAAAATCAAGAATAAGCACCTATGTCTATACCCTTGATTTTTATTTTAATTAACATACTTTATTAGCCTTCTTTTCATATTTTCCACTAACATATTTATCAATAGCCTCAGCTACATGCTTCGAATATTTTACTGCCTCTACAACAGTTCTCGCTCCAGTAACAACATCCCCAGATGCAAAAACTCCTTCTTTAGTAGTTCTGCCATGTTCATCTACTATTGCTAACCCTCTTTCGTTTACTTCTATTCCTTTTGTTGTTGATATTATATTAGTTCTAGGTCCTTGGCTAACTGCAACCATAATAGAGTTACACTCAAATAAGCTTTCAGAACCATCTACAGTAACAAGTCTTTCTCCAGCTTCGTCAGCTACCATCTTAGTTTCAATATAAATTATGCCTTCCTCTGTAATTTCAACAGGAGCCCTATACAACTCAAACTTAACTCCATCTACTTTAGCATATTCTATTTCATGATTAGTTGCAGGCATATCTTCAGTGCCTCTCCTATACATTATAGTAACCTCTTTAGAACCTTTTCTAATAGCTGTTCTAGCTACATCCATTGCAACGTTTCCACCACCAATAACGCACACCTTATTCCCTAATTTATATACATCAGGGTTTTTTAAATAATCAATTGCAAAATGAACATGTCCTAAGCTTTCACCTCTAATATTTAGCTTTTTAGGTTGCCATACACCTGTACCGATAAATATAGCATCAAATCCGTCTCTAAACAACTCTTCAATGGTTATTCTAGAACCTACTAATACGTTAGGCCTAATTACGACCCCTAGCTCTACTAATCTATTTTTAATTTTATCTAAAATATCTTTAGGTAATCTAAACTCTGGAATTCCGTATCTAAGCATTCCGCCTATCTTATCTTTAGCTTCGAATATTGTAATATTATATCCCTTTAAGGCTAGCAGTAAGGCTATAGTGATACCTGCTGGACCAGAACCTATTATTCCAATATTACCTTTACGTTTCTTATCTGGTTTTAAATCTATTAAATTTAAACTATAGTCTGAAATATAGTTCTCTATATCACCTATTTTAACAGGACTTGATTTTATTCCTAATATACAACTACCCTCACATTGTCTTTCATGGGGGCATACTAAAGAGCACACTACAGATAATGGATTGTTCTCAAATACAATTTTTCCAGCCCCATTAATGTCTCCTTCTAAAAACAAATTGATCATTTCTTTTATAGGGGTATTGATAGGACACCCTTTTTGACATCTTGGATTTTTACATTGCAAACATTTTTTTGCCTTATCTATTACATGTTCTGCCATAATATCAACTCCTATAACTTTTAGATAATTCAGGCTATATATTTCATTAATAACTATATAATAATGCTCCCATACTATAATAGAAAATATTACTTAACTTTGCAATAGTAATAAGTAAATATGACCTACTATTTTTTACAAACTCCATAAAAATGTCTTATAAATATATAAACATTGATTATTTAATATGTTACATTAGTTATAAAAGTCGTAAAAATCAGTTAATAATACTTTAGTAATTAGAAAACCTATATTTTTTATTTCAATAAAAAAGACCCTTATCTAAGGGTCCTATTGTGGAACTGGAGCATCTACTGGACATACATTTGCACAAGCTCCACATTCGATACATGTTGCAGCATCTATAACATATTTGTCTGAGCCAGCTGTAATAGCATCTACTGGACATTCTGGTTCACAAGAACCACAGCTAATACACTCATCAGTAATTACATAAGCCATCATAACCACCTCCTAGGGTAATGTATAAATCATTCTATATAAGCTTTTCCTTTTATTATTATTACATACTATATAAATCTATATTTCATCTAGTTTTTTCAATTCAGATTTTAGCTCTTCTGGAATATCTAATTCATCTTCTACCTCAACTTCAACTTCTTTAACCTTAGTTACATCATGTAAAAAGTAGGATTTAATTTCTCCATTATTATCATTAGGATTATTAATTTTAACCTTTACAAACTCTAACAATACATTAGCTTCAACTACAATACCTTCTCCATCTGGAGTTAAGACTATAGAGCCTACACTCGGTAGTTTTTGTAGGATTTGTGCATATACATCATGTTCATATTTTAAGCAACAAAATAATCGACCACAAATACCCGAAATTTTAGCAGGATTTAAAGAAAGATTTTGATCCTTAGCCATTTTAATTGAAACTGGTTCAAAATCGCCAAGCCAAGTGGAACAGCAAAGAGATCTACCACATGGACCAATTCCTCCGAGCATTTTTGCCTCGTCTCTTACACCTATTTGTCTTAGTTCTATTCTTGTTTTAAAAACAGCAGCTAAATCCTTTACTAACTCTCTAAAATCAACCCTACCATCTGCAGTAAAATAGAAGATGACTTTATTATTATCAAATGTATACTCAACATCTACTAGATTCATATCTAGGTCATGTTTTCGGATTTTTTCAGTACAAACTTCTAGGGCTTCCTTTTCTTTTATCTTATTCTCTGTATGCTGATTTTCATCTTCTTCTGTGGCAATACGGATAACGGATTTTAAAGGACTAACAATATCTTCTTCTAAAACCTGCTTTGGCCCAACTACAACCTGTCCAAATTCTACCCCTCTAGCAGTTTCAACAATAACAAAATCATTTTTATTTATTTCTATGTCGCTAGGATCAAAATAGTATATCTTTCCTGCCTTTTTGAATCTTACTCCTACAACCGTTACCATTTAGATAATACCTCCTGGATATTTAAAAGCATTACTTCTATATTCAAGTGAAATTGAACATTGCTTTTCAAATTATTTTTTGCTTTTTCTATTATAAAAATAATATCTCTAACTTTCCCTAAATCTATTCCTTTTACCTGAAAATCTATCACTTCTTTTTTATCTACATTTATTACAAGATCCATACTTCCTGTTTCCTTATATACCATAAGATCCCTATACCAGCTAATCATAAGATCAAAAATCTCTTCAGTATGTGGTCTTTGTTCCTCGAAAAACGAAATTTGATCTAATATGATAAGGAGTTTTGTACCCATTAAATTGTTACATAGTTTAATAACCCCTTCTCTTCTTTGATGAAAATCAGGGTTGTCTAATAATTCGATTGCTCTACCTACAATACCTCCAGAAAAAGCCGCAAGCATCTGTGCCTTCTCCATATCAATATTTTTATTATTAATTAAATATGATTTTATATCCTCTAAACGTACAGGATTTAGCTTTATGGTTTGACATCTAGAAACAATTGTAGGCAGTAGGCTATTTCCCTTTGTAGTTAGCAGAATTAAAGTAACATAAAGAGGAGGTTCTTCTAATGTTTTTAAAAGAGCATTTTGTGCTTGTATATTCATTTTATCTGCATTACATATAATATAGGCTTTTCGTGTGCCTTCATAGGGCTTTAGTTGTATATCCTTTATAAGCTCCCGTATTTCATCAACCTTTATTGTTCCTTTACCTTCAATTACTTTAATTTCAGGATGGTTACCACTGCTTACCTTTACACAACTACTACATTTGCCACATGGCCTGTCCTTATTACTATTGCAAACTAGAGCAGAGGCTAGTTCTAGAGCTATAGCTTTTTTCCCTAGTCCTTCTGCTCCCTCAAACAAATAGGCATGGGCCACTTGGTCATGCTCTAGAGCTCGTTTTAAGCTCTCTATAGCTTTTTCCTGCCCAACAATACCTTTAAAGGCCATTCTCTGTCCCTACTTTCTACTACAGTTTTAAATGTTTTTCTATATCTACAACAAATATTGTTGCTCCTCCAACCTTAACCTCTATAGGATATGGAATAAAAACTCCTGCAGCTCCAGATATTGGAGTTGGTGAAGTAACCATCTGATTTCTTGTTTCGCAATTATTTTTAATAATTTCAATAACCCTATCTACTTTATCATCTTCTACACCGATTAACAGTGTTGTATTTCCAGCCTTTAAAAATCCCCCTGTAGTAGCCAATTTAGTCACCATGAACTTATCTTTAGTTAAATCATCTATAAGATGGTGAACATCCTCATCGTGAACAATAGCAATAATTAATTTCATAAAATTATTCCTCCCCTATTAATATTTTTAATTTACTTTCAATATCCTTACTTATGTCTTCAATAGATTGATTCCCACTAATAACCTTAATACGCTCTGGATACATATTAATAAGCTCCATATATCCTTCATAAACTTTTCTATGGAAATCTAATTTTTCCTGCTCCAATCTATCTACTTCTTTTGTAGCCTTAATACGTTTTAATCCCACTTCAGGATCTATATCTAGTAAAATAGTAAGATTAGGCCTTAGTCCGTTGGTAGCAAAGTCATTAATGTTTCTAATAGATTCTAGCCCTATACCCCTACCTTTTCCTTGGTAAACCATACTTGAATCTACAAATCTATCGCATAGTACAACCTTTCCCTCATTAAGAGCTGGAATAATAAGCTCTGCCACATGTTGTGCTCTAGAAGCTGCATATAATAGAGCTTCAGTAATATCTGACATTTCTTGATGGTTTTTATCCAAGATTAACCCTCTAATTTTCTCTCCTATTACAGTTCCTCCAGGCTCTCTTGTTAATAATACTTCATACCCTTTTTTTTCTAAAAATCTCTTAATAAAAGGAATTTGTGTAGATTTCCCAGCACCATCTGGACCTTCTATAGTAATAAATAATCCTTTGTTCACCTAATCACCTCATATGCTATTTTATTTTATACTTTGTTCGATGGTTAATAGTTCTAAAACTCCATAAGAACTAAGTCCTTGCTTATTCTATAGATTGACCTATGCTAATATTTCAATCCACTGGTAACTAGCATCTTTAAGTCCTAAAATCTCTTTACCAGACTTAATAATAGCTGTAACATATTCTATAACCTCATCATTAATTTTTTCTCCTGGAACAATTAATGGGATACCTGGTGGATATGGTATTATAGATTCCCCACTAGTATAGCCGCTACTTTCCTTGAGTAATACTCTTTTCTTATTCTTATATAAAGCTTGCCTTGGAGTAAAAACCTGTTCAGGTATTTTATATATAAAAGATTGTAAGTCATAAAAGCCTTTATTTGTTTCTTCTTTAGAAATTATATCAAGAGCACTTAGCAACCTGTAAAAATCTTGTGTGTCATTAGCAATTGATGTTACTGCCAATACACCATAATTATTAGACAGTTCCATCTGTATATTAAATTCATCTCTAAGTCTTTGTTCCAGCCTATATCCTGTAATACCTTTTAATCCAAACCATAGTCGAGTAGGGTCTATAGCATGGACTCCATTAATCCCTATTATATCCTTACTCATTATACTTACTTTGTCTAGTTTATAAACCATTTCCCTAAAATTATTAATGTTTTCAAGTAAATCTTTCATTAAATATTTACCCTCAGTTTCATAAACCATAACCGCAAAATCTAAAGAAGATAATAATAAGTATGATGGACTGCTACTTTGATGGATTCTAAGCATAAACTTCAGTTTTTCCCTATCTATTCTATCTCCCTGCACATGGAGCATAGAGCTTTGTGTAAAGGAAGGTAATGTTTTATGAGTGCTTTGCACCACTCCATCTGCTCCACAGCTTAAGGCAGATGGAGGTAAATATTCACTTAATCCAAAGTGTGCGCCGTGAGCTTCATCTATTAATAGTATTTTATCATATTTATGTACTATTTCCCTTATTTTTTTTAAATCACATGCAATACCATGATAAGTTGGATAAGTAAGTACTACTGCTTTAATATCACTATGCTCTATCAATTGTTTTTCAATATCTTCTGGTAATATTCCCATTGCAATTCCTTGTTCTTCATCCATATTAGGATAAACATATGTTGGTACTAAATCGCCCAGTATACTAGCATTTATTACTGACTGATGACAATTCCTATCTATAAGTATTTTATCTCCCGGACAGGTGGATGCCATTATCATACTGTATATACCAGCTGTACTACCATTTACCAAAAAAAATGTCTCCTCACTTTTAAAAATTTTGCTAGCCTTATCCTGACTTTGTCTAATTATATCTTTAGCATTATGCAGGTTATCAGTTCCAGGAATTTCTGTAGTATCTAAGCTATATACAATATCTTGAAAGTTTTTATATGAAATTTTATTATAAATCCTCCCATTTTTGTGCCCTGGGACATGAAATGATACTATGTCTTGATTATTTAGTTTTAATAGTTGATCTATAATAGGAGCACTAGTCATTTTTTACCTCCTTTTTTTACTTTAGTTATGTAATATCATAATACGACTTTATATATATTATTCGAGAGAAAAAAATTTTCCCCTTTCAATGTATAAAACCTTTATCTTTTAGAAATAATATTACTACAGACTATGTCTGTGTAATATATAAGTCAATGTAAAGTCTTAGAAATCAAAATATTGATAGTAGTGTAGGATTTTTTCATTTTCTATGTAAAATGTTCTTAGAAAAGGATGGTGACTGCTAATGAGAGAAAATAAAATTACCAACTTAAAGGAATTTTTAATGGCTTATGGTAGTAAAAAGTCAGATATAGAAATCTCCCAAATGCTTTCCGTCCCTATAGAACAAGTTAAAAGTGAAAGAGGAAAAATATCCTTTGAAAATATGAAAAACAAAATTGGAAGTTACTAGGTTTAAGTAAAATTATGTGTTCCTATTGAGTTTAGAATTTATGATAATTTTTTTAAGTGTTAAAATATCGTCTGATATTGTAATTTTCACTTAAATAGTAATGGGATTTCCTAAAAGGAAATCCCATTACTATTTACATTTATATTAATAAAAACACCTTTCCAAATATCCTTAATGCTTCTTTTAATTACTTCATATTTAAGTTCATCAACTGATGGAGATATTATTTCCAGTTCACACTCTCTACATATGTATTTATTAAGTATAATAATTCCTTCGTTATCTTCTTTATTGCAAAGATGACACTGTAATCTCTCATCCATATATATCCACCAACCTTATAAAAAAATTTTGACTTTACGTTCTCAGGCATAAGCCTCAGATGTTAAATAAGTATATTCTCTTGAAACTTTGTACAACTTTCTGCCATAGTTATTATAATAACTTGTTTTACCTTTTATTTTGCCCTATATTTACTATGTTATTCACTATTCCTGTACATTGTTCGAAACAAATTTGACTTAATCAATAAAAAAATCTATCCCCATTCATGTGGAAATAGACTATTTTATAACTCTTAATTTTACTGGCAATAACTCATCCGAATCTTTATAATAAGATCTGGTTGTAACATGTTTTTGCTTTGCTTTAGGTTTAGGTTTTAAACATTCAAGTAAGTTTTGACGTAAAGCTAAAATTAATATGAATACTGGTATAGTAATTAGTCCTAAAAAAGCGATACCTATAAGCATTTGAAACATTAATGTCACCCCTTAAATACTATCTTAAGGGATAATTCTACATAAGCTTGTAAAATCCTGCAACATTTCCTGGGAAATATGTATTATTTGTTGAAAGCTTGAGATTTTTTTCGAAAAAAGTATGGACACAGGGCTAAAATTAATAATATGACGAAAACTATCAATGTTTGCAAGGAAAATATATTATCTATTTGATCACCTAAAAATGTATAAAGTATCACCTTAGGGAATGCACCTAATAGGGTGCCAATACAAAACTGCTTGTAAGACATATGAGATATCCCTGAACCATAACTAACAGGATCAAAAGGAAAAGCTGGTGATACCCTCATTACAAATAATCCTCTTATTACCTGATCACTACTTAAACTATTTATTTTACTTAAATACTTATTTCCGAATATCTTTTTAAATGGTTTTTGAAACCTTCTTGCCAAAAAAAACGATAGGGATGAAGCAGCCATTAGTCCTGCTAATGTATATATACTTCCTCTAATAGTTCCAAAAATAACACCACCGCTAATGAACATAATGGTAGTTGGGATAAATAAAAACGGTCTAATAGAATTTATTAAAATATATACTAATATTCCTAGTATGCCGAAGGATTCGACAATATGCTGTATATATTCTACATTAAAACCAGGCCTGTGTATGCTTTGTTTTTCTAATTTATATATTATGAAAATTACTATTAATATACTTAAAGCAGTTAATAATTTTTTTTTAGTCGACATAAGCTATAACCCCTCTAATGCAAAATATATTATACCTATAATAACTTTTTATTATATAACTCTAATATATTTACATACACTGTTTTAAATACCATCTATTAGATATAACATAGACTTCTGTCGGAGCTCTTTAGATTAAGAAGCTTGCTGAAATATCATTTTATAAAAATATATTAAGAATACTCATACATTCCTGTGCGTTATAAAGCAAAAACACCTGTCCTGTACAGGTGTTTTGCTTTATCTAAAACTGAAAATAAATGAATGAACTTTGTTCTCTTTGAGTAAACATTACTAAGGTTATAAATATCATTACATAAGCCGCTGCCCTAATATAGTCTGGGCAATAAACCCTCCATGTATTAATAAGTTTATATGCATTGTTTCGTATAGCAAATTCCACAAAATGTAGAAACCATAAAAATGCAATAAATCCAAAGTAAAAAATATATATACTACTGAATCTAATATCTGAGAAAGATATCATCTTCCATACCATACGAATAGCATCTTGTAGGCTCTGTGCCCTAAAGAATACCCAACCAATAGTAGTTAATTGAAAGAATACAAATACAGTAATCCATCTATAAGCCTTACTTTTAATAAATGTTAGATTTCTGCCTTTTAACATACGAGTATATACTTTATGGGCTACACTAAGAAGTCCATGATAAATACCCCAAACAATAAAACCCCAAGCTGCTCCATGCCATAGACCAGAAAGAGTCATAGCAGTTAATAAAAATACACATTGCATAGGAAATCCTCTTCTAGAGCCTCCTAATGGAATATAAATATAATCTTTTATCCAAGATGACAATGTAATATGCCATCTCTTCCAAAATTCCGATGCATTTCCACTTAGATAAGGTGTCTTGAAGTTAATCGCCATTTTTAATCCAAATAAATGGCCAATACCTACGGCAATTTCGCTGTAGGAAGAAAAATCAAAGTAAATTTGAAAGGCAAACAGGTATGCTGCAAACCAAGAATCTAATGTTCCTAACTGGCTAGCTTGACCAAAATAATATTGAACCTTAGGGGCTAGTATATCTGCAAATACTAGCTTTTTAGTCATACCCATTGCAATATAATATAGTCCATATCTAATATTTTTTTCATCATATTTAATTTCTTTCAACCTTTCAACCTGTGGTAAAAATTCTTCTCCACGCATAATCGGACCTGCAATTAATTGGGCAAAAAATGCAATAAATACCCAAAACTCAACAAAAGATTTACAAGGTTCTATATCCTTTCTCCAAACATCTACTATATATGCTATAAGCTGGAATGTATAAAAAGAAATACCAACAGGCAGTATAATTTTTGCTAATAAAGCGTCCTGCCATGGAAAATGAATATTAAGAGCCATCTCAATATTTTTTAAAATAAATCCTGTATATTTAAAAAACGCTAGGTTACTCAAGTTAACAATAATTGCAATTAGATAGTATATCCTTCCATTTGAAGACGATAACTTACGAGAGCAATAATAGGTTATTAAAGATGCAATTAAAAATATTAAAAGATACCCAAATCCCGATACACCATAAAATACTAAGTTAGCTATTGCTAACATCCATAATCTTTTCTTTGGAAAAAGATAGAATAAAATAAAAGCTATAATTAATAGAAAAATAAATTCAAAGCTGTGAAAAAGCATAGGCTTCTCCCTCCATCTAATAGTTTCTTATCTACTTAAGATTCCACACTGTTATTTGATCCCATAATAAATCCGCTAAATACTTATATCCATCAGAGGTATAGTGAACCTGGTCGGAAAAGAAATCAAAAGATATCTTACCATAATAATTAATATACTTAACTGGCTTTTCTTCGAAGTATTCATCGATCATCTTGACATTTTTAAAATAATTTTCTTTATCTAAATATTCTCCTACCAGTTCCTCGTTAATAGGAGCTAAATATATGAGTGTGTTCTTTCCTTCTTGAAGATTAATAATTTTATCAAGAAGGTGTATTTGTGTGTTTGTATTATCCATTATAAACGGAGTAGAATTAAACCCAACTTGATATTCATATTCTCCCAATAGATCCTTTAAAAAAGGTTTTTCATACCATGGCTGTACTGGCTCACTAGCATATACAACATGACCTCTAAGCTTCCCTAATTGTTCCTTTATATAAACCTGTAAATAATCCTTATATTGAAAAAGAGGTATGTTTTCATAAAGCTTGTCTTTAATATTTTGAGCCAAAGCTACAATTTGTGATTGTTTTTTCTCCTCTTTAGCACCTAAAGTATTGATCTCTTTGTAAGTAATGGGATCCATATGCTTTAGTTGCTTATCCAGCCAAAATACAGGAGGTGTATCCAGTTTCTCTACAAACCCTGCATAAAGTACATTAATTATTACATTATCTCTCGATATTCCATACTGATCCATTTTTAATAATAAAGTATAGATATCGCCCGCCTGCATAGATGGCATTGCTAAATTAAAGATTCTAAATTTTTTCCCTTTATCTTGGGCTATTTGATTTAAATAGTACCCTATGGAAGTATTAGAAGGCCCTGGACTACTATAGGATACAGAGTCCCCTAAGATAACAACATAATCATCCAATTCTTCATTAGCTATTGTTGTTTTTATTTCCTTTAGAACTGCTTCTATATTTGTCGGCCTATCTTTAACCAAGTCATAATCTAGTCTATGGTTATATACTACTTTACTTGGAACAAAGGCATTAATTATAAATTGTAATGCTATTAAATAAATAATACAATAAAAAATTACTTTATTTGAAGAGCTACTTTTAAGCTTTTGAGATAAAATATTAAACACCTCCATAATTAATTAAACTAACCTAATTATACAGTAATCGTTAATGACTTTCAATTATATGTCATTTATTACAATTTAGATAGAAGCCTTTTTATTTAACATATCAGTTCTACCTTTTATATTTGTTTTCAACTTTGTATATCCAATACTAAACTCTAATGCAATATCCCCCTGATTTGTTTCCGGTATATGAGTAATATCAACCGTAAGCAGATCCTAATCCAACGGCTTCCGATTCAGCTATTTCTTGAATGTCTTCAGCCGTTCCTTGAATGTCTGGATAATATCCGGTGTCTCATCGATAAAATACGGTCTTGCTACGTTTCCGTCAGCATCCAAGTCACGGCCGTCCCACCAGATTGCAATTTTAATGTTTTCATATTTCTTAATATGGGAAAACATGTTTCTGATCCATTGATTCTTATCTCCGCCGACACTGCTGGAAGCAAATTCCGTAATCATCATCGGCATTTCATAAAGCTTATCATACTCAGCATAGAGAGGATCATACAGAACATCGAATTCCGTCCAGTTCTCTCCTGGATAATAGGTTCCTGTATTATAGGCAGTTAAACCGACGATATCGACATATTCGTCTCCCGGATAATACATGGAAGCATCATTCCAGTTGAAGTCCGGGAAAGATTTTCCGTTTGGATTCCAGACCCAGATCACATTATCAGCCTTTGCCTCTTCAAATATTTGATAGACATAACGGTAGAATTCCTTGAAAATCATCGTGTCCTTGGAAGTATGGTAGCTCGAATAAGGACACCAGTCACCATTCATTTCATTGCCCAGCCGAAACAGAACCGGATGGTCAAATTCACTTACAGTCTTGGCATAATCCTTCAAAAATTCATCATATTCCCCGTTCAAAACATCATAGACCATATTCCCTTCCCCTTCTTGCTTCCATGAGGTCTGCAGCGTCAGCTCCAGAATTTTATGATTCTTATACGCGTTCTCAAGACGGGACTTCAGGTTCGGGTGCTGATATTTGTTTTCAAAGCTAGTGTAATTCAGCAGGAATGGAAACTCATATTCCATGGAGGTTTCCAGATGCTTCAGCTGGGTAAAGTCATCCGGCGCGCTAGGTTCGAAAATCCCCCAGGTCAGAACACTATCCTTACCAAAATATGTTTGAAGTGCATCCTTTGTCTCCTGATTCCAGCCCCTTTCCTCCACGGGAACAGACTTTGCCACTCTCATGTAAGGAGCCTTGGTTGGAGTAAAAGTGGTGAAATGATCGATGAGATACTGGTAACCACCCGTCGTATCAAGAGGAACTGTGGATTTCACCAAAATGGTGTATACCACTCTTGTCCCGGAAAGTATCTCTATAGAAACATAGTAATTCATATCATTTTCAACCCGACTAAGCTTTTGTCTAGACCATTGAAGGATATGAACGTTTTTCCCGTTTTTTATCGATTTGCTTTCATATTCTTTTACATGATTAGCCGTATTAGATAAAAACTTGTTGGAGTAATTGATATAAGCCGTCTGGCTTACATCTTTAGGCAGCTCCTGCTTATAAATTTCTATTCTTTTGTTTTGATTTTCTAAAACCGCACCGACACCGGAATAGCTCATATCCACCTTCATATTCTGATCTACGTTCAAGCTGTACCCATCAACATAGTTGGTAAATTTATCATAAGCTCCCATGTTCTCTAAACGAGAAAAGGCATTTTGATTATTATCTGGTCCAAAATCTGCAGCGTATGCTATGATCAATAATAATCCTACGATCAGCCCATAAGATAAAACTTTTATGGTTCTGGATATTTTGGTTTTAGCGTGGTATTTTCCTATGTCATTCATTTTGGATTCCTCCCCTTATTTTACTTTCACGATGAATGTGATGTGCTTAAATCGACAAAATAAAAGCACTGATTGTCTCAGTATCTATTATTATACTGAATCAACCAGTGCTTTTTATTTGATTATCCTTAAGGAAAACCTCATATTTACAGATGAATATCTTAAGATTTTCCTACTTTTTCTATTAACTCCACTGGGAGTTCAATGGTAAACTCGATTATGTCGTTTTCGCTGTATGCCGTAATCGAACCTCCATGAAGATCTATAATTTCCTTGGCAATGGCAAGTCCGAGGCCAGCTCCGCCGGATTGTGTCGTTCTCGCCGTATCCAAACGATAAAATTGTCCGAAGATGTGGTTTAGCTTTTGTTCCGGGATGGTATCTCCGTGATTGCGGAACTTCAAGGTAACAACTTGTTCGCTTGGGATTGCAGTTATCAGGATCTCACTGTTTTCATAGCTGTAGTTGATAGAATTCCGAATCAGATTGTCAAAGACACGATCCAGCTTTTTTACATCACAGCGGATCAGGATATCCTTCTCTGCTTTTACCTTGCAGGTCAGACCCTTGGGAAGCATCATCGGTTTAAACTCATCGGTGATCTGTTCCAGCATTCGTGTAAGATTTACCTTCGTGGTTTCCAAAACCATCTCATTGAGATTGAATCTGGTGATTTCAAAGAATTCATTGATGAGTGTTTCCAGGCGTTCCGCTTTTTCTACCGATATGGATAAGTATTTTTCTCTCAATTCGGCGGAAATCTGCTGTTCGTCACGAAGCAGGGTCAAATAGCCAATGACAGAGGTCAGAGGTGTTTTCAGGTCATGGGCAAGATAGACTACCAGATCGTTTTTCCGCTGTTCGGCTTCTCTCGCTAATTGTTGATTTCGGAGGCTGTTATACTTGATTTGGTTCAGTCTGTCTTCTACATCCTTCAGTTCATCGGGCAGATTGACCAGATCTGTATCAGAGCCATACAGGCCCTCGATGGAATTGATCATCTGAGTGGCATAGCCTATGGTTTTCCTCCACAAGCTCATCGTAATCACCAGAAACCCAATCACCCATACCAGGATGAAAATATAAATTTTAAAATTGTCAATGGTTTTAACGAATTTAAAAGCAAAATTCAAGGGACCATGCCAATCAATGACATTATGTCCGATAAAGTAACCTAGAAGGAATATTCCCGCTAGCACTATGGTAAATACGGTAACCACAAAGGTAAACTGCCTGAATAATCGAACGGTCAGTCTATCTCGGAAGCTTCTATCATTCATCTTGTTCAATTTGATAACCAACCCCCCATACTGTCTTAATAAATTTCGGGTTCCTCGGTGCTTCCTTCATTTTTTCCCGAATCCGTCCGATATGTGCCATGACGGTGTTGTTGTTATCCATATAACTTTCGCCCCAAACCGCCTCAAAAAGCTCCTCTGAGGAGACCACCTTGCCTCTGTTTTCGCATAGGTACCAGAGAATCGAAAACTCGATAGGAGTCAGCGTCAAGGCTTGTCCGTAAAGAGAACATTTATGAGTATCCTTATTGATGATCAACCCTGAAAAATCATACTCGTTACTATCTTCAAGAGTCTTTCCCTCAGAATTATTGTAGCGGGTATAGCGTCTTAGCTGGGCCTTGACTCTTGCAACCATTTCCAATGGATTGAAGGGTTTTGTGATATAATCGTCGGCACCGAGGGTAAGGCCTTTGATTTTATCGATATCCTCGACCTTGGCAGTCAGCATAATCACAGGATAGTGATAACTCTCCCGGATTCTCGAGCAAATGGTAAATCCATCCGTTTCCGGGAGCATGATATCCAGAATTGCCAGATCCAGTTTTGTGGTGCTGATGCATTTCAGTGCCTCGGCAGCGGTGTAGAACTTATACACGGTAAAGCCCTCGTTGCGGAGATACAATTCCACCAGATCCGCAATTTCCTTTTCATCATCCACAACTAATATATTCGTGAACATAATTTTTTCCCCTTTCTGCGTTTCTCTTATCCCTTTGGGTCTTTCTTTACTATGCATGAATCGTAAATATAATTCAAGGGAGATATTAATGTCAAGATTTTATTGGTTCTTTCCACTGTTAGTTGAAATTCTGTAGTAATACTTTTTTTCTCAACATTTCGAAACTACATCTACCATACATTATCCTTTTTATTACTTTAATTTTATTTACAGTTCCTTCTGCTAGCCCATTGCTAAACCCATATTTAATAGAACTTTTAACTGCTTCTAAATCCCTTTTTATGCCCGAAATAAAACTATTTAACTCTTTGATATTTAAGGTTTTTGCACGTTCCATCCAGCTTTCTAAATCAAATTCTCTTTTACTAAAAAGTAATGCTTTAAAATCTTTAGCTATATCATATATTATTTTTAACTCTGGATATACATTTAAAGCTTTATCTAATTGCTTTTTAGTTATATCTTTTACTGAATCTATTTCTTTATAAAGAAGACTGATTAAGGTTCTTCTTAGAACTTTTTCTTTTAATATGCCTAACTCATTACCTTTGCCTTTTCTAAATTCATCAATAAAATTCCTTACTAGAGAGCTAGATCCTTCATAACCTTTTTCTTTAATTTTTTTATATATAGTAGATCCATTTACTCAATTTTCTAATAAAGATACAATAGTTTCTTTATAAATATCTAATCTACTTTTATGTTTTTTACCTATTCATCCATGTATAAAAGTTCCATCTATTTCAGAATACTTTTTTACGGTTCTCCTATCTAAATTTGTTTTTCTACTTATTTTACTAAAAGATAAGCCTTTATTTCTAAGCTCTTTTACTTCTTTTATTAGGCTTTCTTTTATTTTTAATCGTTAATAACTTTCAATTCTATGTAATTTATTACAATTTAGATAGAAGCTTTTTTATTTAACATATCAGTTCTACCTTTTATATTTATTTTCAACTTTGTATATCCAATACTTAACCCTAATGTAACGCTGTAAACAATAATCGCATTAAGTATCGCTCTTCCTGTTATAGAGTAAATTCCACTTTCTAAAAGCCACTTATCCGATATATTAAGTATTAATGGATGGCTTAAATAAACATAATAGGAGCTTTTACTAATAGTTTTTAAAACATTAGTAATTTTTGTATATCCTTCTAAAATGCCAATACCTATAGACATAAGTAAAAAAATTGAAATAGTTCCAAACAAAATCCATATTACTAAAACTCCAAAAACATCTACTGCTTTATTTAAAATATAGTATTGATAAAATAAATAACTATCATAAATTACTACACTAATATAGCATATTAGAAGGAGGTACCTTAGCTTCACAACAAGCTTCTTAATTATAGATAAATTTTTAGCTACATAGCATCCTAGTGAGAAGAAAAATATATAAGTCATAAAAAACCTATCAGAATATGGCATCGATACATATTTTAAAAATAACAAGTTAAACAGTAAAGATAAGCTTAATAAAATATGGGAGTTAAATCTCTTATATCCGTAAAGAAATATTCCAAATAATATATAAAACTGTGTAATTGTTAATATAAAATATAAATGATAGCTCATATTAGCCAACAAAATATTTTCTACAAACGTCCTTAGAGATAATGTGTATACACCTTGAGAATAGAAGTACAAAAAATAAATAATGCTCCAAATCCCATAAGGTATTAGTGTAGCATTAAATCTCCTTCTTAAAAATTTTCCATATTTAAAATTTCTTTCTTCATAGCTATAGAATAACGTTAATCCACTAAGAAAAATAAAAGTTGGAGTTGTAAATCTTGACCCACGATTTAATAGAGTAAATATAATACTATGAATACTACCCACTTTAAGTGTAGTTACAGGTCCTGCCGTAATGTGGACTAATACTACTGATAAACAAGCAATGCCCCGAATAATATTGGTTTCATCTATTCTCTCCTTTTCAATCATAAGAATCTCCTCTTTCCTATTAATATTAGGTTTTTATTATAAAAAGCCACCTTAAATAAACTAAAGATATTATAGCATAATTTATAAACCCATGCACTTATGCCCATTAGCTGCAATTTTATCCAATAACTAGGGGTTTCAAAACTATTATTCGGCCCCTTAATTAATAATTATTAATGCACTTTCTTAAATAAAGTGTTAAAATAGTATAAAAGCTTTTATTTGAAACTTGTGAGGTGTAAAATGAAAAAAATATTATATATATTAATAGTTATTGGGCTTCTAGTAGGATCCTCTGTATTATTTGTACCATCATATTTATCTACGTCTACCAATGTTGATACTATAGAAATAATAGTTCCCCAGGGTGCTTCTCTTAACACGGTATCTAATACATTATTAGATAAAGGAATAATTAAAAGTAAGATTTGGTTCCGTTACAAGGCGAAGGCTGCAGGGGTAGACCGTAAAATTAAACCCGGGACATATTCAATACCTTCTAACTCCACATTAAATGATATTTTTGAATTATTGGAAAAAGGTATTCCAGACAAACCTGTTATACTAACTATACCTGAAGGATTTACTCTTTATCAAATTGCCCAGAAGGTAGAAGAACTTGGTTTTGGTACTAAAGATGAATTTATTGAAGCTACACAAAAATACTTTGATAATGGTAATTATGATTTTGATACTAAAAATCTTTATTTTAATTTAGAAGGCTATTTATATCCAGATACTTACCATTTTACAGAAAAACAACCAGTTGAAGACATAGTCAAGCGTCTTGCACAAACAATGGATAATGTATTTACAGATGAATATAAAAATAGAGCAAAAGAACTAAATCTTTCAATACATGATATACTTACTGTAGCTTCTCTAATAGAACGAGAAGCAAAGCACGATGGAGAGAGATCTGCGGTTAGTGGGGTAATTTATAATCGTTTAGAAAAGGACATGCTTCTTCAAATTGATGCAACAGTCATATATGGAGTTGGCAAAGGTAAGGAACATAAATCGGATATATATACATCTGATCTTGAAAAACCTACTCCATTTAATAGCTATAAAGTTATTGGTTTACCCCCAGGACCTATAGCATCACCAAGTAAGGCTTCCATACATGCAGCCCTATATCCAGAAGATCACGAATATCTATACTATGTATTAAGTGAAAAAGAGGACGGTCATGTGTTTACCAAAACATATGATGAACATTTAAAATATGTAGATAAATATCGAAATAGAAATAAGAAATAAATAGAAATTTAATAGTTTTAATTTTAAATATGCCCAAATAATAAGGTTTTATATATTATCTTATTATTTGGGCAATAAATTTTACTATAAATAAACTATAAAATAGTAATCAATGATATAATTATGTGAAATAAAAATTATTTATATAAGAGAAAACATCAGATGGATAATATGTATGAATATAAATTTGTATAAGTCCCAATTGAAAAAAAGTACTAAAATATCAATACTTTTTTCTTTATTAAGCATACTTAAAATTTCAGGAATATTCTAATATAACACTTTTATGCAGTATAATATAACCTGTTGCGCTAATAAAAATCTATAGTTATATATTAGGTTCTAACGCTAAATATGCCAAAGATCCTATTATAAAATATACAACTGCCGCCAATAAAGATATTATTATAGTTGTTAAAAATTTTAGAAACTGATTCATTGAAGACCTAAAAATTTTAGAATTAATAGAAATAGCGATAAATCCACACATCGCTCCTAGTGCACCACCCCACAAAAGAAGTAATAGAGGCAAACTACACCATACCTTAACATACCATTTTAAAGGTTCTGCAACTTGAATTTCTTTATCGTCAACTACTAATTTGGGTACCGCATCAACACTTAAAAAATTACTTTTCCAAGTAGCAATAACTTCAACTCCATCATCTCGGCAAAGTATCATCTTGTTTTTTCTATCCTTTGGTATAGCTTTGCCATTAATTAATAAACGAGGTCCTCTGATAGATTTCACTTCAACTTCGATTTTTTTGTCCTCAAAACCATCAAGCTTAACTTCATATCTCATAATTAATCCTCCTTGTGTAATATCTTTAGGGCAAAACTTAAATACAAGCTTATCATTTCTTCTTTCTATAACAGACTACAGAAAGTATTATAGCGTAGATATTATTTCCTTCCAATCCATTTTCATCTAAATAGGATTATATTCCTAGATTTTATTATAGCTATTAAAACTTTGATTGAACTATAGCTCGGTTTAAAACTGAGTACTTCTTTTTCTCATTTTAAACTGGACTAGTATAAACCACCCTCGTTAGGATATAGTAATACCTTGTATGTAACGGTATAATTTAGCTATAATTTATTGTAGAATCGTAAAAAATTACAACGCGATGGTTATATAGACGTTGAAATACACGCTGTATATGATATACTTTAAAAGTAAAAGTTATTTGTATTTTTCTAATATGAGGTAAATGAATATGATATATACACATGAAGATAAGCGTAATAAAGAATTGAGTGCTGACTGTGAAAATTGTTTCGGTCTATGCTGTGTAGCATTGTACTTTTCAGCTTCGGAAGGTTTCCCAACGAATAAAGACGCCGGTAAGCCTTGCATAAACTTACAATCGAACTTTACCTGCTCTGTTCACAAAAATCTTAGGGATAAGGGTCTTAAGGGCTGTACTGCTTATGACTGCTTTGGTGCTGGTCAAAAGATAGCTCAAGTTACCTGTGGCGGACATGACTGGAGACAAGCTCCCGAATCTGCTAATCAAATGTTTGAGGCGTTCCTGATTATGAGGCAGCTTCATGAAATGCTATGGTATCTTACTCAAGCATTTATCCTGCAAACAGACCATGGTATCAAAAAGGAGATAAGTTCATTGTTGGACAATACTAAACGACTTACCCTTCTTGATATTGATTCTCTATTAGCACTGGATGTTGTAGCTCATCGAACCAAGGTTAACATGTTGCTTAAAAATACCAGCGAGCTGGTGCGTACTAAAGCCCGCAGTGGAAAGAACACTCCTTCAAGCAATCGGAATGCCAACTCTCGTCAATTAGATTATTTTGGCACAGACCTAAGAAAAACCAATCTTAAAGGTGCAGACCTAAGGGGAGCATGTCTTATTGCGACAAACCTTAGAGGAGTCGATTTGAGTTGGGCTGATCTCATCGGGGCTGATTTGCGAGATGCCGATCTTAGTGGAGCTAATCTCACAAATAGCATCTTTCTTACCCAAGCTCAGCTCAATACGGCTAAGGGTGATTCCCTCACGAAGCTACCTATGATGCTGGTTCGACCAACCTATTGGTCAAAGTAATTAACTGCCTGACTGACATAAAAAAATATTCTTATATAAAATAGAAACAAGAGTGTTACTGCTCTTGTTTCTATTTTATATAAAAGAGCCATAAATGGGTTCTTCTATTACAATTACTAATTTAGACTCGTAGAGATTATGAGAATAATAAAAGATATTTTTTGAAAGCTATGGACAAATTATAGGATTAGGTGTATTATTTACTTAACCACCCCCCTAGGGGTACCGTATAAAACAATAAGTCGATGTTATAGTAGACTTTGATGTTGTTTTTATTACAGAAAAGAAAGGTTTATTTAGCTAATACAACTAAATTTAAATTAGAAATGAGGTGGAGTATGAAGTCAGATAAGGCACAAGCTACGCGTCTTTTAAAAACTGCAAGAGGGCAGATAGATGGTATTTTAAAGATGGTTGAGGATGACCGATACTGTATTGATATCTCCAATCAACTTATGGCTACGCAAGCTATCTTACGCAAAATTAACAGAGATGTACTTCATGATCATTTAGGAAGTTGTGTACAAGATGCCTTTGAAGCAGGGGATCAGCGTGAAAAAATTGAGGAGATAATGACTATTATTGACAAGCTAGCAAAATAGCTTCTTTCCATAATGGAAATCTATCAGTTAATGTGGTTATGTTACAATAATTAGAATGAGTTAAGCCTAGCCCAATACCGTTAAAGGCGTTGGACTAGGTTTTTAGTGTAATACAGATCAATATATAATATATTGATTTATTAAAAGGAGAGATAGTATGACATATTCAGCAGATAAAGAGAAATTAAACCATATACTTGTTTCAAGCAAGGATATAAAAGATGATAAGGATGAAATCCTTAGAATTATTCCAGAACTTATTATTTGTATTGATTGTGAACAGAATATGCCTTATCATATTTACAATGTACTTGATCACATATTAGAAACAGTGAACAAAGTAGATTTTGATTTAATTTTGAAGATAACAGCACTTTTACATGACATAGGTAAACCTTATAGAAAAACTACTGTTAATAATATTGATAGTTTTAAGGGACATGAGGAAGCTAGTGTAATAATCGCAAACCTAATTTTAACAAGACTTGGATATGAAGTAGATTTTATAGATAAGATATGTAGACTTATTAAATATCATGATTATCAAATCATCCCTACAGCAGAAGGCGTTAAAGAAGGAATTAATTTGGTAGGAGATGAACTTATGCCATACCTTTTCTGTTTTCAAAAAGCAGACCTGTTAGCTCATTCTGAACAACGCTACAAACCACTATTACCTAAATTAAATGAAGCTAAAATAATATATGAATCACTGCATCAAAAAAGTAGCTTTTGAATATAACCTAATTAATATTAATAGTTTAGACTATGTAGATATTAGATATATAATAAACTGTACAAACTAGTATCTAAAAAGACTCTTGCACTTTGGGAGTCTTTTTAGATGTATCATGATAGTATAAAATAATGTATATTTATTATAAGTATTTATATTTCAACGCTAGTAAGCAAAGGTATATCTGCAAGCTTACAAGCAGTTGGCTATAGATCCACGGAATGTTAGCAGCAGCCTTCCCTTCTTTCTTCAGTAACTCTAAGTAATTATTTACGTCCTAGTTAGTAGCCCTTACTATATCTTTACTTATAAACTTCTTAAAGCTATTGATTTCTCTTTTATAATCACGAGCTGCAGTATCTGATTTTAGTCTGAAAACAAATACACCGAATACCCTAACTCATACTCATCTAAAAAGAGCTCCATAAAGCACCTCCAAAAATCTTCCCATAATACTATGTTCCTATTAAATATCATAATACCCAATATAAAACAACAGTGCTAGTTTTCCTATCAAAATTTTGCATCGAATCTAGACTCGCACCTCCCCTAGAAGCCATCGGGCGGCGGCGAAAGCAATTTTACTATTGTGTATTATAGTATTTGATAGTAAGTGTATATTTATTACTTGATTGGTGGTGCCCATGGCCTAATGCAATTTTAAATATACATGTTCATTTCTGGATTAAAATATTTCTGAATAGGTTTTAAGCGTGGGCCTATACGAGAAATGTTGGCAGGATCTTGTAATGCAATATCTCTTATTATCACTTATTTTTAGTACTCCTAGAATGCCTTCTAAGGCGTTTATTTTTAGTTGGCGTACTAATGGTACCTATTAACAAAATACGTATATAAACTATTGCATACCACATTAAGTACTGTAGAGCAATTTGCCAGATGTTAAAAATTAGTGACATTTTGAAATATATGGAATAGTATTATGTTATAATTGAAATAGACTAAATTTATAGTTGCTAGGAGGTATTTTATGATTAAGAGTATGGTGGTGTATTTTTTATGGTTTTCAATAACATTTATAAGAGCATTACTTTTGCATACGAATTATTTACCTAGCGGAAAAACTATTTCTGATCTTGATAGAAAATTTCAATTGATAAGTCTTTACATAATATCATTTATCTTTTTTATGCTATTTTTAATGAAATTATTTGGGTATTTGAATGTTTAGACTGTAATTTTTAATGTAGTTTAAAATTAATATCTGTCTTAAAACAGTTTAAAGCTGATATCTATATTATATAGATATCAGCTTTAAATCTGCATTTTTTAGTATACTGCTGTATATTTCCTTGTACTCGGAATAGATCTCCATTTTGCAACGTCTTCATATCCCATGATTGGATCAACATTCCATTCATATTGTTCTGAAATATTGAATCCTTTTGCATCAAGATGTCTTTCTATCATAATCTCCAAGAACTTTGAATATAGTCCTAATGTTAGTCCAAATACTGTATATGGTAAAAAGTTGACTACAGCTACTTTAAAAATATCGAAGATTACAGATACTGTTGTAGGTACATATAAAAGTAGACTTACATTCTCACCTATGCCAATTTCTTTTCTGATTTGGTCTGTACTAACGTACTTTGTAACCGTTCTCTTTTCTCCTAGTTTTGGTAATGCCATATGAAATCTCCCCTTTTCTCTCTACTTTATTTTTGATACTTGATTCATTATTTTTTTGTGGCCTAATATCTATTGAGAATTCTTAACCGGTTATTTCCTTCTCACTATATACAAGCGACCTTTAGGGGCAAAATGTAAACCACTCTTGAATAAAAATTTTTATTTTTTCTATTTTTAGTAAAAATGTCACTACATTGAAGTTTTAAGTTTTCTCTGTGAATACAAACTTTTTTATTTCTAATACATCTTCTTTGATCTCTTCTACCAAATTTAGCTTTTCAGTTAAATTAGATATAATGTTTTGATATTTAAGCTCTCTTTCTTCTTAAGTAAATCTAGGGTTCTTTTTCTCAGATGCATGTGTATATACTTGGCTATTTGCTTGTGAGTTGAATTCTTAAACTTTTTCATATCAATGTTTCGTATGAATTTTAGAAGTTCAATAATCAAATCAGTTTCCGCTTCCTCATAATATAAACTATTACTAAGCTTTTTTATGGTAGCATCAAAGTCTTTTATTATCTCATAGATAGCATCCTCATCATTATTTTTAGCTCTTATCAATAAGTGGTATAATTCCATACAAACCCCCCTTTTTTGTAAATAAACCCCAGCCTATATTAATTTCAAGCGAGTTTATAGTGGAATTTGTAAACGGACATAAAATGTCTTGTTTTATCGAATCTTGCTAATACTGATGCTTGTTGACATGTGTAAATAAAAATACTTACAAATTAAGGGGAGTAGATCTAAAGTTAGAAAAAATGGTTGATATGTAAATGTAACTTAATCTTCTAAAACTCTTAAATAAACTTATAGATCCTTAAAATTCGACTCGTATACTATACGTACCCTTTTGCATTAGGGCATAAAAAAATAATAGACAGAGTGTTAATATCTCCACCTATTATTCATTGTAATTACTACAGTATTATTTCTCTTGCTTTTCAAAAGGTTCGTCATAATCTCCATATACTACATTTACATCCTTTGTAGCTCTTATTATCGTTCTACATTTTGGACAGACGTACTTTATCATAAGGGATCTCATATTAAGTTAAATCCTAGTCTAGTGAATTAATAGATTCTACTGCTCTTTCCTTATCTTTTTGAGTAGGGCTTGTATAAACTCTTGTTGAATTAGGATCTTGATGTCCTAAAAGTTCTCCTACAGTAGATTCTGGTACTCCATTATTAATTAGCCTATGAGCAAACTTATGGCGAAGCATATGTGGATGAAGACTCTCTATTTTCGCATGGTAAGCATATTTATTTAGAATTCTATATACTCCATTTCTAGTAAGTGGACCCCTTTCTCCAATGAATAAAAAAGGCTCTCCACTAATAGGCCTTACTGCTAAGTACTCTATAATTGCTTTTCTAGCATCATTATTTAATGGTACTTCTCTATATCTTCTACCCTTGCCTACATACACAACAAGAGTAGCCTTTTTCTGTCCATCCGTAAATTTCACATCTTCAATGTGAATACTACAGAGCTCCGAAACCCTTACTCCGGTGTTATTAAAGATTTCGAAAATAGCAATATCTCTTTTATTGTCTTCGCTATAAACTTTTATCCTGGTTTTATATAAATCATTGTCCTCTATAATATCTACAATTCTTTTTCTTTGATATTCCATTAGCTTAGTTGTATTGGCGGGACTTTTTTATATTATATCTTTGGCAGCAAGAAACTCAAAATATTTTCTTAAAGCTGTCAATTTACGATTTATGGTTCTTGAATGTTGTCTCTTTGTGTTCTGCAGATAATCTTTAAATGTCCTAATGTCTAGCTCAATAATTTCCATCGGATTAAAATTCTCACCTGTAGGCTCCTTATAGAGGTCTATAAAACCTTTTATATTCCTGGTATAACCATCAATTGTATTCATAGATAGATCTTGTTTTAATAGTTCTTCTCTAAATTCTTTAAGGTACATCTCTTTTACCTTCTAATAATTTGTCTATATTATCGTTTAAAACAGCATAACTGTAAATTTTATCTGGTCCTTGTATCCTGGTAATGTAATTATGTCTAACTAAAAACCTAATAGCATTGGCCACGCTTGCCCTGGATAAATTAGTTCTATTTTAGATATCATCATATGCTAAAGGGACTGGATTGTCTTTGAATTGGTATTGGGAATAAATTAATGAAAAAACTTTAAATATAGTGGATCTAATTTACCTATAGCTGCCGAATTTATATCCTGCCTAATAGAATAATATCTAATGAAGTACTACTTTCTGTATTAGTCTAAAATTTATACTCATCTATTAAATGTAAGTTCGAATTTTAGACTAATGCTAATTGTATTCCTCTCTATATAGCAAAGTCAGAATAACCGATAAAATACTATAAAAGAATTGTGTTCCCAGTTTTAATGTGTGTAATTTATGAATAGAAATAAAAAATGTCGTTTCTCAAAAAGATTGAAAAAATTCTCAAAAAGTTTGAAAAACTATCTCGAAAATATTGAAAAGGTTATTTTGCAAAATATGAAAAGACAAAAATGAGAATAACTTTTAACGGTTATTCTCATTTTCTATATTTAAGGAGAGCGATAAAATGAAATTTTTGCGTTATCCTGTTCCTCTTGATGATGAAAGCTTATTAAGCTATATATACAGACTATCCAATCTGAATTCATGTCCAGTTGAATGGATATTAAAAGAGTTGAAGTATAAGGAAGTAAAATATAAGAATAGAATCAACTCTGTAACTGCTGCTAAACGTCTTAAAATGATTTCTCAAGCAATTTCTCTTAATTATGATGATGTATTAACATATAATAGATATAATTCAGATAATATATCTAATACTAAGGAAGGTATTATAAGGGGTCCTAACGACAAAACGCAGATATTATACGCTAAGCAAATTCTAACCTAAAAAAGTCGAATTCCTAACACTAAGAAACCGACTTTTTAATTTGGCTTGTTAAGCTAAAGCATCCGTTACTTTAATAAGCAATAAACCATCTATTTTCCTCTCTGTATCTAAATATATTTCATTATGATGGAACCCTTACCATTACTATATTTTACTGTCGTATATGCACCATTCACCAAAATATTTTGTGGGGGTGTATGACCAACATCAGCATCTAGAATAACAGGGATATTAAAACTTTCAAAAACATCCTTCAAGGCATCAGTTAATGTAAAATCACCTATATCTTTATATCCACTCGTTCGTCCAAAAAGCACACCTTTAATATTGGAAAACCAATGATTTTGTTTCATTTGCCATAAAGCTCTATAAATTTCTGCTGCATCCATTCCAACCGTTTCAAGATACCAAATGACACCTTCTTCATGACAGTATTGATTCACAAAATTATTAACATTATCAAATGGAGTGCCCACCAAAACTTGTAAACTATTTACACATCCTCCAATCAATCTCCCTGAAAATGTCACTTCATCTTCTTTGTTTAAAGTTTTCCATTCAGTTTGTGAATCGAGATAAAATCCTTTAGCAGGATTTGAATACACCTTATCCCAACTGGATTGATATTTTTCAGATGAGTATTGTGTAATTTCTTCATTTTCATTACAACTGAGTACATCTATCCACATACTAGATAGCCCATCCCATTCAGGAGCTGATAGTTCAGTGAAATTTACACCATGAGCAGAAGCATGACCCGTTATTGTAGTGTAAGCAAAAATTAATGTACTTATATCTGAGTAACCTAATATCCATTTCGGATTCAATTCTTTTAGTTTATCCCAATCGATAAATGGTAAGATTTCCATTGCAAAACTACCTCCCCAAGGAGGCATTATTACACTAATACTATGATCTTGAAGAAAATCCATTAATTCTTCTACTCTTTTTTCTTTAGAAGCACTTCTCCCTTTGTGTTGAGTTAGTACAGTTTCGCCGATTAAGACTTTAAAACCCTTTTTCTCTACTTGTAGCTTTGCTTCATCTACAAGTATATGTAATGTTTCTTCAACGCCACTTGAGGGAGCAGTTACACCTATTAAACTGTCTGGCTTTAGGGATGTTGGATATTTAATTTTCATAAAATTCTCCTTTAAATACTTGTTTAATATTTAATAGATTCTACATTACTGAGAATTATTCCTTCTTCAACTAACCTGCACATTTAGTTTAAGTGTACCTTTTCACAATCTCTTCTCCATATTAACATAAATATCCATAAACTTCATCATGAGATTTACCTGAAACGACCGTTTTTGGTTTCAGAAAAGGAGACTCTCTAAAAAACTCAAAATCTACTAAAATACATAACCAAAAATATAACCAAAATGTATCTACCAATATACACATTTCAAACCCCCTTTTGGTATAGTGAATGTATGATGAAAGGGGGAATTTACCTTGAAATTTGGATATGCAAGGGTGAGTACGCAAGACTGATAGTAAAGATATAAATATTATTGATTTGTGGAAAATTGATTAAGATAGAAATTTTAGTTATTTTGAGGCTAGAAAAGCTATTTAACAGTATATAAATGTAAATCACACTTTCTATATTGAAAAATAGAGTTAAGTGTGTATAAAGTTGTTACTTAAAAATAGTAGGTAAAAATAAGTATTTATATTAATTAGAAGAAAAAGTACTTCTAGAATAGCTGAAAAATTTCTAAAAATATAAGCTTAAATAGTTCAAACTATTTGAGATTTAGTAATTTTTTTCTAACTTTTTAAGTTTAGAACTCAAACTATTTGAGATAAACATATGAGAAATCTAATTAATAAGAATATTTTTTTCCAAACTTTATGAGAACTAACAGTAAATTTGCTTAAATTATTGCATAAGTCTTGGCAAATGTGGTATATTATAAATAAGCAAAGTAAAAAGATAAATGTGCGTTGGACAATTATAACAAAAGAAAAAGCAGGTGCTGCGAACACCTGCTTTTTCTACTTTATTGCGGTTATTAATGCTGCTAATGCTGTAATTAAGGCTGCGATTGCTGTCATAAGTTTTATTATGTACTCTTCTTTCTCTTCTGTGCGTCGTGACAATTATAACTCACCTCCCTTAGATCCTGGAAGGATAAGTTTATTATATCATAGCTTTATTCTAGTTCTTCTCTTTTTTCGTTATTACCTTCTAATTCATATTTCATGCCTTACAAGAACCTGATCGCAACATCATATCTTACTACAGAAACGATAAGTATGGCTAATAATGCTAACACATAACTAGCTTCAATAATGTTACCTTTTTTACTTCCAGTGCTCATTACTGGAACCACTAAACGAATATCTAAAATTCTATATATCATCATATATATCTTAGACTTTCTTAAATAAGTGTGTAATCCAGTCTTTTTCAATATTCTAGGCAATATAGATAATGGAATACCTTCCTTTGTAAATATATCAGCCAAATAAAGATGACTAAAATAACCGATGAAAAAAGCTGGTGTAGCTTGGGGATATCCTATTTTATTGCTTAAATATGATACTGCCATTGTAAGTGCAACTAATCCTTCGATTGAATGTAAAAAACTCCGATGTGGAAATATAGCTATGCCTATAAAAATTAGCCCTATTAAATATAAATTTAAATCATTATACTTGTTGAAGTTGTAAAAAATAATCCATATGCCCGCGCCTATATAAATTGACATCAATGCATATTTTCTAAACACTGTAGCTACCTTCTTGATACCTTTTATAACGCTTTTATATATATTACCAACAAAGGGTATTCTTTTTAAAATTCGCTCGCCTTTAACACCTATGAGTCCAAGTAAGGAAAGCAATATCCCAATCCCATAAATAAGTATTTTAGATTTACTGGATGAAATCCCCATGGCCATTAACATTTGAATCAACTTGCCAGGACTAATTATAATCAAAAGGCCAATTCCTATTGTAAATGCAATTGTAACAGCTTTAATTAATATATTCTCGGCTGTATCTATTGCCTTATTAGCTACTCCAGTAGCTGGATTTAAGCGATTTATATAACTATGTTGACTATCTGCGTCAGGCATAAGTGTAGCAATCCCAGCTATAATAATTTGAACCAGGCTAATTCCACTTGTAGTTACATATGGAATCACTGTAAATAAAGGTATTGTCAATATTATGCAATAGCTTAATACCCCTATTTTAAGATGAGTTTTTCCCATCATGTCAATAACCTCCTACTACATCAAATTTTGTTTTAGTACCTTTATATTTATTACCGTTTCCTATTATTTGTTCGAAGTAGTTAATAAATATTGATACCTAGTTGGGATCAAATTGTTTACTCCTACCTTTCAAGATGATTTCTAAAGCTTCTTCTTGGGTAAAATTCTTTTCTCTGTAAGGCTGATCTGTAGTAAGCGCATCATATACATCTACTATACTTAATATCCTTGCTAAGTACGGTATTCCATCCCCTTTTATCCCTTCAGGACATCCTGAATCATCCCACTTTTCGTGGTGATATTTTACTATTGCAGCACACTTGCTTAAAGAATCTTGCTTTAAAAGAAGTTCTTCACTATAAATAGGATGTTTTTTTATTATTTTCATTTCAACATCATTTGGATATTTATGTTTTTAATCACAATCACAGCCTCAATTTATTATACAGGTAGGTTTTATCTTAATAAATGGTATAATAATAACAAAAAATCCAAATAGTATATGCTCTTTTAATGGTCTTTGTTATTACTGCTTATTATTCATATTCATTATATATATCTACACTATATATAATGAATATGTTGTTTATAAGTTATTAAACATAATTATTGAATCAATTAAAAAGCAGTCAGCTTTAAAGAAAAGCCAACTGCTTTAGTTCTATATACAATTAATTTTTATACATAATAATAGGATTTAATATTGTTTTTCTATAGAATATTCTTTTTCGTTTTTAATCATTAAATTAGGTGATTTTGTTTTTTTAGCGGCATCATAAGTAGTATCTATAGTAATCCATTCATTAGTATCCTTTAAGTATACTTGATTCCAAGCATGGTATGTATCAATATCATTTTTACGTCCCATTATTAGTTTGGTAGGAACATCTACACTTCTAAGCATTGCCGCAAATAAGGCTGAATAATCATAGCATATTCCTTTGGATACTTTTAATGTTTCCTCTATAGAAGGTATATATTCTGTGCTAATGTTGTTTGTTTTATTATTATCATAACTAATATTGTTTATAATATAATTATATATTGCAGTAACTTTATCTTTATCATTTTGAGCATTTTTAGTTAATTCCCTAGCCTTTTTAATGGGAGCCATATCGTTATGCCAGTGAATCATTTGGATGGATTGTAAAAATACTTCGTTTTTATTTGTTGATTCTAAAATAACATCCTCTTTTTTTACTAGCTTATATTTATTGCCTTCTACATTTTCTAAAATAGAAATCGTATACTCTCCATCTCCAAACTGTAATGGAAAACTATTATTTGATTTTAGATTATAAGTATATTTCACATCACCTTTACTAATAATTACTTTTGTAGTCACTTGTTTTTGAGGATCATAATTAATACTTACTAATCCAGCATCTAATTTGGTTTTATCAATACCTGGAGTAGAAGCTTGTGCAAAGACTACCGTGGAGTATACTGATAAAATAATAACTAACAAAGAAATTACTTTACGTAGCTTTAACATAAAAACTCCCCTTTCGGTAACTGGCTACCATCTTATTTCTAAGGAAGGCCCTTTAGCTTTGCGTCTCTAGCTTTCACTAGATTTGCCTTTATCGGTGGAAAGCACCTGATAAATATATTTAATTATCTTTTACTATACTACAATTTGTCCTAGTTTTATATAGTACAAAAGTTTTAAATATTTGTTTTAAATATTTGTTTTTAATAATTTATTTAATAATATTTCTTTTTTATTATACTATCAATAATCTCAAATACATTCTTATTATTAATCATATTATTTTTATCTAGCTTGCTATCATATAAATACCCTAACTTATATAAGCTTAACATATAATTTTTTAATACAGCTAAATATACTTACTTTTATCAAAATAAAGTTTAATTAATCTGGATGGCTTTCACGACTAATCGTGTTGGTGGATTTTTTACATTAATAGGATCACAAGTAATCAATGTTAGTTCACTTTTATTACGGTCTTCCAATACTGAAATTTCATTCTCGTCTACTATTTCTTTGCTAAAAACCCTATAAATAAATTCATTATTTTTTGTATCCATCACTGAAATTTCATCGTTGATTTCTAATTCATTTAATCTATTAAAATGACGCCCATATTTTCTACTTCTATGTCCTGCTATTGCATAATTATTTCCTTCCCAAGGCTTTCCAGTGTTATTAATACTGGATATAGAAACATTTAAATGCTCCTTTGTTGCACCTTTTAATACTGGCATTAATAGATCAATTTTTTCAATTATTAAAGTGGCTTCAACAGGCCATTTTTTATCCAATTCTAACATCTTTTTATTTTCCGATTGATGTACCATCTGATCTTCAAGACTTTCATCTTCTTCAATTATATCCTCTTTAATGTTATCTATATCTTGGTTCGTATCATCATCTATAGCACGAATTGCACTCATACTTTTAATATAATTATTCTTAATCTCTTGTTGTTTTATATCATAATAAAAATTACGCAAATTTGGGTACAAAATAATGCCACTACCAATAACGATTAATGTTATTGCTAGTACATTTTTGATAGATAATCTATTTTTCATTATATCCTCCAATAAATTTATACACTATTAATATCCTGGCATCCAAATATATGATAATTGCCTTTACTTAATCTTTTAGCCTGGTACATAGCTTGGTCAGCCTGTCTAATTAGTGTATCTATGTCCTTATTATCACCACTATAAAAACTTACTCCAATACTAACAGATGTCTCTATACAATTATGTCCCAATATAATTGGAGTATTTGTCGATTTTAAGATACGCTTTAGAATTACATCACACTCCTCTAAAGATTTTAGATTCTGTAATATAATAACAAACTCGTCACCACCTATACGGCTTACCGTATCTCCCGATCTTACACAAGACTTAAAACGATGAGCTATTTCTATCAATAGAAGATCTCCAGTTTGGTGGCCCATTGTATCGTTGACAGGCTTCAAGTTATCTATATCAAGATAGCATATAGCTAGGACTTTTCCAGTATCTTGGGTTTGGGTAACTGCCTGCTGTAATCTGTCATATAACAAACGTCGGTTTGGCAGATTTGTTAGCATATCGAAAAAGGCAATTTGTTCAAGTTCCTTCTTACGGTTTTTCAATTCTAAGATAGTCTTTATCAACAGAACCATTAACATACTTACTATTACCCTTATTGTTATTTTAAAGGCTCTTTCCACTGGCTTAATCAATTTTGTTGATGCACCTATTATTAACCTTTCACCTGTATGTGGTGACACCCTCCAAAGCTCATAAATATATTCTTGCTCGTCAAACTGGATTAACTTAGTAGTCTTTAATATATCAGAAAAGTATACAGTTACTGGTGTAGATCCCTTAGAGTAAGAAACCTTACTTTGATCTATTTGGAGTCCATCCTGATCTAGTTTCCATATAATCGTTGCTGTCACAGTAAATACAAGAATAAACGTAATTATTAATAAACTTATATAATAGTACAATCTATTTCTAACATTTAATGATTTTTTCTTTTTTACAAAAAAAGCTTTCATTTTATCTCATTTTATCTCCTCTTACCATCATTAGAAATAATGATGCTTTTAACTTAATGGAACAATAAGTCCTCCATCTTCTTCAGTTGGAGAACTTATTGTCTAAATGCTTTAAGTATATTTATTGTTAAACTCTGTTACTTATGCCTTTTATTGAGCAGCTTTCTTTCTTATTGTTACCCAACCTAAAATAATTAGTAACAGCCCAGCCAAATACATCATAAGAGGACTTCCTTCACCTGTTTGAGGTAGCTTCTCAGTTTCAAAATCTGTTATAGTTCCTAGTGGTATACCATCATCTGGTACCTCAACCCCGTCATCTACAGGAGTTTCTTCGATTACAGGAGTCTCTGGCTCTTCTGGCTCAACATACTCCTGTGGTTCTACTGGTTCTGTTGGTTTCGTTGGATTTGTTGGTTCTGTTGGTCTATTTGGTTTATCTGGTTTGTCTGGCTTATCTGGTTCTTCTCCACCAGGTGTAGTTGGTGTTTTAATATTTTCCAAAACCAAATTAACAGTAATAGAACTACTTATTGTTATTTTATGAATAGTTTCGTCTAAATCATATCTTCTTGGTGCTTTTGTTTCAGCTAGTGTATATTTCCCTAATGGTAAACCTGTAACCGTATCTACTCCATTTTCGTCGGTTGTTAGTACAGCTACTACTTCTCCTTTAGAGTCTTTAAGCTCAAACTCTGCTCCTGATAATACTATTGTACTATTTTTACTATCTACCTTTTTAATACTTAACCCACCTAAAATTGGTTGTGGCGGTGTTTTTATATTTGATATAGATAGATCAATATGAAGTTCCTTATCTTCTTCATCACTTCCACTAATAACTATGGTGCGAGTCTTGGAGTCTAATTTATATCCCTTTGGTGGTTTTGTTTCTCTTAAAGTATATGTGCCTTGGGGTAAATTTTCTTGCTTTGCTGATCCGTTATCATCTGTTATTAAAATATACTCCTTGTTAGTTTCAGTATTATTAAGTTTAAATTCTGCTCCAGCTAAAACCTTAGTTTCATCTTTAGAATCTACTTTCTTGATAGCTAGTGAACCAAGCTTGTAGTTTTTAACTTCTAAAGTTTTCGTTCTTGTATTATTATCGTAATCCTCGCTTACTTCTTCCTTATCAAGCTTAATTTCTATTGGTTTTTCTAATGCCTGATATCCTTCTGGTGGATTAACTTCCTCCAAGAAGTAGGTTCTAAAGGATAGATTTTGGAATAAAATCACTCCATCTGCATCGGTCTTAATAGGTTCACCAACTAGTTTCTTTTCGCCATTTAAATAATAGTATAATTGGAACTCAGCGTCTTTTATTTTTTCATTAGGTGAATCTCCATCAATTTTTATTAGCTTAATATTACCTTTGTTAGGATCTATCTCTCCACCTACCCAAGAAAATTGCCTTGCACTGAGCTTTGTGGTTTCTATTATTTCTTCTATTTCTTCAGAACCACTAAAGGAAACCTTATTATTAACTTCTCCAGTTTCTGCTGAAACTACTGTACTATATCTTATTACATACTTAGAATCAATTTTATCTTGAAATTCTATCGTTAAAATAGTTTCATTTAAATCATTATTTTCTGTTTCTAAAGTATACCCATTTGTTAGAATAACCTCTTCTTCACCAACAATTTTATATACCTTAAGACTATCTACCACATATACAAGACCTGGGCTTATAGTGTCTACTACCTTAGCATTTTCAATTTCTGACAAGCTTCTGTTTATAATAATCTCCCAGTTAAGCTCGTCATCTGTATAAACTTTTGTCCCATTTACATTTATAGCTTCCTTTGATAGGAGCTCGTCATACTCGGAATAAGCTACTGTACCTGCATATGTTGATGATTGTTCTCCAATCTTAACTTCAGCTCTATTCATATATTCATTTTTAGATTTACCATCTACACTGGTTATATATATTATTACATATCTTTCTTTAACTTCTTTATTAAAGGTTAGTATAAACTCTTTTTTATCCTCATTAGAAGAAACTGTATAGTCTTCTCCCTTTACTAAGCAGTCATTAAGAATCTCTGTTGTTCCATTTGGGTTTACTTTATACTGTCTAACTTCAATACTATCTTCATCAAGAAGTCCATCATATTCCCAAGTATCAGTTACAGTAACACTACTACCAAGGTTTTGTTTCAGATAGTTTATATATACTTCCCATTGAAGTTTTCTCTCCTTACCGCTGATCCATCCATTAGTTCGTCCTTCTTCACCTTCATGTATTCTTTTACCTTCTTTTTTACCACTAAACCAAGATTCTGTATTTACAGTTGTTGAATCCTTAGAATCTTTTTCTATATCTTCACCACTTTTAGTTGTTCCTATAAATTGAGCTTTGTTTTCATATAATCCATTTGCAGTATTATCTTCTATCCCTTTTTCTGGATCAAAAGAAGTTTTATAGGTAATAGTGATTTTCTTATTTAGGGGTAAAGCTTTTTCTTTAAATTCAATTTCAAATCCTTTTTGATATCCTGTTACACTATCCTCAGTAAGTGGTTTAAGTGTATAATCGGCATCTTTCTCGAGCCCTGGTTCCACTTTTAATGTATCTTCTAACAATATTAAACCTTTATTGGGGAAAGTATCTATAATTTTAAGGTTTGTTATAGGATCTTTAATTGGGTCTATAGTAATTCTCCACCTAATAGTTTTTGCTTCATAGTCAGTGCTAACAAATTCTTTCTTATACGAATTATCTTTAGGTTTAACCGGAACTGGGGGTATTGTACCACCGTTTCCAACACCATCACCCGTTAAACAAGCTTCATTTTTAAATATTTTCCCTTCAGTAAAGTCAGTTATTTCTGTAACATATACTATTTTATAATAGTCTTTGCCTATATTCCCTAAATTTATTGTTAGAGTTGTATCTTCTTTTCCAGTAGGCTCTTCGGGATTAGTAGTTATAGTATATCCTTCATTTACTTCTGTATTATTTTTAAATATTTTTATATTATCTTTGTTCAACTTTAACCCTGCCGGAATTTCATCAGTAACTCTTCCTCCTGTTATTGGATGCCTAGCTTCATTTACATGTATGGTCCATGTAATAGTTTTGTCATCATACTTTTCAGCAGATCTACCTTCTTTTCTTAATATAGGTTTTCTTGCTACATAAACTTTCTTTTCGCTAGAATCGATTTCGGCACTTCCATCTTTCAAAATTACTTTATTAGTAAATGAATTGCCGTCTTTTTCATAATTACCATTGTTCACTTTGCTATAATCTATATCTGTTTTGAACTTAATTCGATACGCTTTTGTTCCGATATTTCCTAATTCAATATTAGAAATATCAGAAACATCCCCTGAATCAAATTCACTAGTTACATCAGTTTCGATCCAATTCTCTCCATTTTTTGTAAGCTCATATATTTTTATAGAATCCTCAATTAAGGTTAATCCTTCTGGTAGTACATCTTCAACAATAGCATCCGTTATATTACGTCCAGCTTTGTTCACGTCGATAGTCCACTCTATTATATCTTTTTCTCCATCTTGGTTCCCGTCTTTTTCTATAAGCTTACTTCTAATAATCTTCACTGGAGTACTTGTTGCTTCTAGTGGACCGGATCCATCATAAGAAAATTCAGCAGTATTTTCAAATGAAGTTTTACTATAATCTTCTATTTCAGTAGTAAACTCAATCCTATATCCACTGTAGCTTTCTATTTCTCCAAGGTCTACTGTAATGGATCTACCATCTACTGTTGGACTAATATAACGTTCGACTCCTATATTTTTACTACCATTATAGCCTAGGGTTAATGGATAAATTTTTATTTCTGTAGGTAATTTTAATCCATCAGGTATAATATCTTCAACCTTAGCGTCTGTTATTTTAGAGTTTTCTGTATTTATAACATCTATAGTCCATGTAATCTCTTTAGCATCTTGTTTTGAATCAGGTTCCCCTGCTTTAGTTATTGCAGTGGCTTCTTCCTTAGGTTTAAGAGTTATTGTTAGTTCCTTATTTGCTTTGTCATTAAATTCGATTTTTTGAATAGTGCTTTCATTAAACTTCTCTAAGTTAAATTCTACTCCAAAACCTACAACACCATTTTTTACTCCACTACTTGCAATTTCATCATTAAAAACAAACTCTAATATGTTTGTTTCGGCAGATAGATTAAATGTACCTACAATAGTTTTACCATCTACTGTATCTACCGTTATATTACCATTAAAATCTTTTGGAAATTTAAAAGCTTGTGGTACTTTAATACTTGCTGTATCTCCCGAGTTTACAGCAACTCCACTTTCAATTTCCCAGCCATATTCAAGTTTTACAATTATATCCTTTTCTATAATAATTGATTGGCTATTTTCGTCAAATTCTTCTTCTCCTACTTTTAAACTTTTAAAAGTAAAGATATCTCCTAAGTCTTTAGGGTCTTCTGTAGCCTCACCCATTGGTATTATAGGAAATAATATAGGTTCCTCTATTTCTTCGGTAGTGCCTTCCTCTGGAGTTACTTCTTCTGTTTCATCTTCAGGTGCTACTTCTTCTATTTCATCTTCAGGTATAGTTTCTGTATCTTCTTCGCTACCTTCTATGTTCTCTTCATTTTCATCCAGTTCTAGTTCTTCTAAATCCTCTGGTTCTTGTGCTGTATTATCATCTTCATTATTTTCAGTAGAAACAACTTCACCACTTACTTCTACTAAATCCGTATCTCCTTCATTCGCATAGGCTAAAAAGCCTTCTGTAAAAACACCGCTCATAACTGTTAACAACATAACTAAAATCATAAACCCACTGATTCTTCGTTTCTTTCTACTTTTTTGAAATATCATATTTTAAAAACGTCCTCCCTTCTTTTAAATTAATGACCTTATACTGCTTGATGCTCTTATCATATTTAATCTGCATTGTATTTTCCTTACAACACTGTAATAATCCGCTCCTTTCATAAATAGCTTATATGACAGCTTTATTGAAATAGCTTTATATTATAGGCCAAAGGTCTGTATTGCCTATAATATTTTTATCTGATACTATAACTATAAAAGCATATGTAAATTTTAACAAAATATGTCTGAACACTTTCTGAACATTAAGAATGATTTTCTGTTTAAAATAAGAATTTTTTTACAATTATAGCTCTATTTACTTAGTTCAATACTTATTCTACTAAAAAGGCACCTTAGGATAATAAATCCTTAGGTGCCTTAATTATTTATTTTTCTAATAATCTATATATTTACGATAAAGCTCTATAGTTTCTCTCTGTAGATTGATACCTAATTCTTCCTTTATGTTTATTCTAAATGATGTATATAAATTAATAAGTTTAGTTTTATCATTTATCTCACCATAGTACTCCATAAGCAAATAGGCATATTTTTCATTATATGGATCTAATTGCATCATTTTTACTAGACAGTTTTCAATATATGAAGTTAACTTCTTTTCTTGTCTTGCAATAAATAAGTATTTTTCTAGATATTTTAAAAAGGATTGTCTAAGCTTCTGCTGTTCATATAATGCCCATGGATAATTCTCTTCTTCTAAGTAATCTCCTTGATATAATTCTAATACTCTTTCAATATTAGAATTATTTATTTCATCAGCTTGTAATATATTTCTTAATTCCAATAAATCGCTTTTTATATCAAGTTTTAATATATACTGTTCGTTCATTAAGATGATAGGATTTATATTCGTAATTTCCTTAATGGTTTTTCGAAGTTGATATACCGTAGTATGCAATAATGTAGCTGCCTTGTCTGCTGTTACATATGGCCATAGGTCTTCTATTATACGTGTTCTGCACATAGGTTTTTCCTGATGATGCCATAGATATGCAAACAGTTCTTTTACTTTTTTTGTACGCCATTTTATTAAATTAGGCTGAGACTCCATTATCCTAAAGCTTCCCATGGTGTAAGCAAATAAATTATCATCTTGAGTTTCTAATAAGACTCTGTCTCTTACATATTTTTGATTCCTCTCTTGTAGTTTTAAAATAGTTTTTTTCAACCGATCCATATTCACTGGTTTCAATAAATAATCAATGGCATTTACTTCGAAGGCTTCCAAAGCATACTGAGAAAATGCTGTTACGAAAACAATTTTCAAATCATATTTTTTTATCATAAGCTTCTCTGCAAACTTAAGTCCATGGAATTCTCCCATTTCCATATCTAAAAACACAACATCAACTTCTAAAGTTTTCAATTGGTTTAGCGCTGTATTAGGATCTGTAAATTTTCCTACAACTTGGATTCCATCTATCTGTTTCAGTAATATTTCTAAAACATCTAATGCAATTTCTTCGTCATCGATTAATACCACTCTCATTTATTCTTCACCTCTGGTAAAACTATAGTTATGGTTGTACCTTGACCTTCTTTACTATCTAATAAAAACTTTGATCCTTTTATAAGCTTTAGCTTTTTTAATACATTAGAAAAACTAATACTGTTATTTTCATCAAGTAATAGTTTCTTCTGTTTTTCTTGAGAAATGCCAGGGCCATCATCTATTATAGTAATTCGTACCTCTTCTAGCTCTTCTTTTTGAACAGAAATTTTCACGTTTCCATTTGAGTTTTTTGTAGCGACTCCATGACGTACTGCATTTTCAACAAAAGGCTGAATGGTTAAAGGCGGTAATAATGCTTCAATGCTTTCATCGATGTTATAGTGTATATTCAATCGCTCACCATATCTCATTTTTTCGATTGCCAAATAAGCTTTAAGTAGTTCAATTTCTTTTTCTATTGGAATCATAGAATTATAATTGTGAAAATCTAATTTCCCTCTAAAATAGGTAGATAGGTGGTATAATGCTTCCCGAGTCTTTTCACTATCCTTATAGCTTAATCCAATTATAGTAGTTATGGTATTATGTAAAAAGTGTTGATTAATCTGAGAATGTAAGTAATTCAACTCATGCCTTACAGCCTCTTGGGCTGAATTTTTGATTGATATTAAGGATTCCACCCTAGCCTTTAGCTCTTCTGAACAAATAGGTTTTTGTAAGAAATCGTTGGCTCCTGCATGAAAAGAAGTCAGCATATCTGTTAATTGGCCAGAAGCAGTAAGAATTAAAATAGGTAGCTCCACCATATGATATTCCTGCCTTACAACTTTGCATACCTCATAGCCGGACATATCAGGCATCATCAAATCTAAAATCATCATATCTATTGTTTTGTTTTTTAACATATCTAGAGCATCTTTCCCATTGTCTACAGCAATAACAGTATAGTTAAGGGCCTTGATTAGGTTGATAAGAACCTTTAGATTTGGATGTTCATCGTCAACTACTAATATAGTAAATTCGCCTATGCCATCTAATCTTTCTGGTATGGTTAAAACACCTAAATTATCTTTATTTTCCTTATATGGTTTAAGGGGTTTTCCAATATATTCGACTTCTTTGGCCTGTTTTGTTGTACCTTCTTCCTTTATATCTGTTGTATTATTTTGATCTGCCAAGGGTAAAGTAAAAGTAAATATTGAACCTTTTCCAATTTCGGATGTTACCCAAATCCTTCCACCGTGTAATTCTACTAAATTCTTCGTTATTCCTAACCCTAATCCGAGTCCTCTTAGTCCTTTGGTTTGATGATTTTTTACACTATAAAAAGATGTGAAAATAGCTTCCCAATATTTTTTTTCAATCCCCATACCAGTATCTGCAACAGATATATATACATTATTCTCCTCAACGTTTGCTGAAATACTTATTTGTCCTTCTTCCGTATATTTGATTGCATTATGAATCAAATTAGAAATGATTTGTTTTAAGCGATTTTCATCTACATAAATTAAAGGAATATTATTAGGAATATTATTTATAAATTTGATGGCTTTACCCTCTGGAATCAGATAATTCATTTCTAATAATATATCACTTATAATCTTTATATCTACGGGTTTAGGATATATATTAATCTCACTTTCTTTTATCTTAGAGGCGTCTAATAAATCCTCCACCAAACTTGATAATCGCTTTCCTTCGTTATTAATTACCATAATGCTTTGTTGTTGTTTTAAATTTAATGGGCCCTCAGTGCCTTCTATCAAAAATTGGGATAAATTCAAGATAACATGTAATGGTGTCTTTAGCTCATGGGATGTTTTAGCTAAAAACTCATCCTTTAATCGATCATAGTTCAATAGTTCTTGAGATAACTTGTCTACCTGCTGATATGCTAGCTGAAATCGATAGGTCATTAATAGTGCCAAACCAAAAACCATAAGTAAAAATAATATTACCGGTATATTTCCAATACTTACTTCAAACAAAAAGTTTAATCCTAACAACAAACCATAGCAAACAAACGTTGTAACGATAGTTAATACATATTCTGAAGCTTCAACCTCATTGTACAAGGCTCTACACATTATCAATAGTATATATATATAGTTAATTGCTGCTATAAGAGCTACCATTATTTGAATAGTATACAACTCTACACCTATAAGTGTAAATATATTAAAGGGATCAAGTGCTAATGGAATACCAATAAAAGATATAAAGCAACTAAGTATTATAACTATTTTTTTATTGGCATATTCTTTAAAAAAATTATATGTAAACATTAAAAAGTAGTAAATAGATAAATACATTATAGGTATTTGAAATTCAGCTAAAGGGTAAAGTTCTACATTAGGCACTATTAAGTCTAATAACCGTTCGTTTAAAGTAGATACATATATTGATTGCAGAATACAAAACAAACTAAAATATAAAATATACTTTACTTCTATTCTTTGAAAAAAAGATCCTAAAAAATATAAGCCTAAAACAAGATATCCAGAAACAAGAAAAGCATCTAACGCTCGCTGTGCATCTCTTTTACGTAGTAACTGTTGGTATGGTCCAAAATCAATGGCATTAATAATTCCTCCTGTAGGATAGTCATGGTTAGCAACTTGAACAACCAATTCCACCTGCTCTCCTTCAATCAAATTAAACCCTGTATACATCAAAATATTGGGTTTAAAACCTTTAACATTTTCTGTAGGAATTCCACTAGAACCTACTTCTTTACCATTCATAAAAATCCTATTCGCATTACGAATTATATTAGTCTTAACTCCATATATGTCACCCTTTGGTACATAAATCATTAAACGATAAGTTCCCACACCAAATGCAGTCTTCTCATCTGAAATATAGTTATCCCATACTCCAGGTACTTGTACAATTTTCTTTATATCCCCATACTGATCAAATATGTTGTTATTACTTTCAGGAAAAATCAACTTTCCTGGATAAAACTCCCATTCTCCCATCAATTTGATAGTACCTTTTGTTTTAAAATCCCAATCTTGAATCAGTAAGCTTCCAGCCTCTGCCTTAGGTATCTTATCGTTGGGAAAATAATTAATATAAATAACACTTGAAATAGTAAGCAGAAAGATTACTATGGAAATAATAATTGCAGCATGTCTTTTCATATTTCCTCCTAATAGTAGTAAAAACCATTATTTTCATATAATATAAAAAAATTCGTCTGATGCTATCGCATCGACTCATGGCGCACTTAAAATTTATTCTAAATTTTCAAGTGCTTAAAATATTGCCAACATCCTACTTCTTTAAAAAACTTAAATAGTCAAGAAGTTTATACTTTCTTACACTATAAAAAAGGAGCCAACTACTTAGCTCCTTTTTTATATATATTTTAACTTCTTATTACTATTATTTCATCCTCATTTTTGCTAAATAATGGTTAACTATTTGTCTTTTTAGCTAACTATATTTTCTTCTCCAAGGTTATCAACTCAACACCATGTACAGGTATATATAGTCTTTCTTTATATTCTCCCTTTACTTTTAAATAGCCTACAGTAATATTAGGCCGGACTTTTCCTCCTAAATACTCTAGTTCTTCCTGTGTCATATTTTCTGGCATACCCATTTTTATCCATTCATCAAATACTGAACCATCTTCCCTGTTTAGCTGATATCTTGTAATTTTATAGTAACCTTCCAGTCCACTTATATTAATCACTATCTCTTTTGTTGGTTTTTCTTCAAAAACTAAATATCTTTCTGAATTAGTTAATGAAGAAGTATCTCCTTTTAAAAACAAGTCATCAAAATATGCATAATTATAGGCTAATACTTGAATATCTTCATCTTCCCTTGTAATAATATGCTCTTCACCCTGTTCAATAATTATTTTTCCTAGTTTAGACAGAAGGTAATATGCAAAATATGATGGTTTCTTCAATCCATTCTTATTAATTAATCCAAAACCCCCATGAAATGCTGAAATACCTGCCTTTGTTTCTTCCATTATATCTGTAAAGGTCCAATAACCTAAAGAATCCACCGTATTTATGCAATTTACAATATTTCGAATAATAAAAGTAGCAATAAAGCATGTATCATGTATCAAGTTTCTTCCATAAGATGAAGCATTCCATTCTGTTATATGAATTTCTGGACCGGAAAGACAGGAGTTATCAATCATATCCTTTGCTGAATTTATCGTGTCATAGGTATGATTCTTATCAAAATATATTCTCTGCATATTTATCCATTCTGCAACTAATTGATTTTGGCTCTCTCCTTGTTTACTTCTCAACATTATATTCTGTACTTTTTTCTTAGACTCATAGGATTCCGGATATATATGTAAAGAAACAAAATCTAAAGGAAGATTATTATGACTGCAATACACTAAAAAATCTTCTAACCAAGTTCCATCAAAAATAGCTTGATGAGTAATGGAAGGGCCTCCTACCTTTAGCCTATCTGAAACAGATTTAACTGCTAATGCGGTCTCTTTATAAAATTCAAAATAATTATCTTTTCCTCCAATCCAAAACATATGCTCTATATCTGGTTCGTTCCATACTTCAAAATACCAGGTTTCCACTTCTTTTAAACCATATCTGTTTATGCAATGCTTTATAAATTCTTCTACTAAATTTGTCCAAAGCTTAATATGTTTGGGTTGAGAAATATTTGCTTTCCACCAAAATGTTACTTCATCGGTCTTTTTTAACTCTGAAGGCATAAAGCTAAGCTCAATAAATGGCTTTATATTTACCTCTTTAAAAAAATCCAAGATCTCATCTATATAAGACCAATTGTACACAATATTACCTTCATCGTTAATGTTACATACCATCATATCATCAGAAAAAATACTGTGAAATCTTATGTATTCAAATCCAATCTCTCTCTGAACTTCTTTAAGCTGACCTTGCCATTGAGCCCTTAGTCCTTCAGAAGCCCTACTAAATGTAGTTAGCTTTTTCCAATAATGTTTGAAGTGTTTTCCTTTTTCCTCTGCATTCGCAAAAATATACTCTACATTGGTTTTATAATTATTCTTATCCTGGTTTTGTATCTCCTGAGGTTGTAAATAACTAAGTAGCTTTTTTAGTCCAGCCTTCCTATTTACATCTAAATAAGTTCTGCTTTTATAAATCTCTTTATTGTTTGTTAAACTTTTAACCTTAGAATCTACATTCATATTGTATTTTCTATATTCAGTAGGACTACAATTAAACTTTTCCTTAAAGAGCTTATTAAAGAATTTTGTACTAGAAAACCCACTTTCATAGGATATTTCTGTTATTGTTTTGCTACTATCCAATAGCAAACTAAAGGATTTGTTTAATCTTAAAGTATTTAAATAGTCCTGGAAGGTCATCCCTAATTTTTCCTTTATAAAGTGGGATACATAATAGTAGCTTAAATGCTCTTTTTCAGCGATATCATTAAGAGTTATTTTACTTCCTAAATTTTCATTTATATATATTAAAATTGCCTGAAGTCTAGCTAGATCTTTATCATTCATTTCTTCTTTTTCTCTATCTATAATACCAGTAGCAAAATTATTGACTAGATAATCAGCTAATAAATACACTTGACTAGCTATAGTAAGTTGAAATCCTTGTTTTTTCTTATTAAAATTCCAAACTACTTTAGCCATGTAATGCCTAATTATGTCAAATGCTTTTTGTTCTTCCTGACCATAAATGAAGGATTTACAATTAAATATCATTTTAGCAAACTCAGAGTAATAATTGGAAAACATACTAGGATCTATCTGAAGGGCTAATAGCATATTATCACTTTTAGTACGGCTAATATTATGCACTTGATTTCGATTTATCAATATAAGATCATTTTCCTTAAGAGTATACTCTTTATCCCCTACTCCTATATTTACTTCTCCTTCCAGCACTAATAATATTTCTATTTCATTGTGCCAATGAGTTTTAAATCCCCCTACACTATGGATAAATGCTTTTACTGGAAATCCATCATACCACTCAACTATTTCATAAAAATACTCCACATCATCACCCCTAATGAATTGTTACATCTTATCCCATATTTGCAAATATTTTTTCTAGCATACTTAATGTTATAATATGGCTGTAGACAATAAGTACTTTTTACCATTTGTAGTATTTGTACCCATTTATTCTACACAACCACATCTTTTCTATACAATTTATACTTTATAAGTCCAAATTCATCCTTTCAATTTCTATATAAACCTAACCGTAGAGGTTTTCTATTGATAATAATACACATATTTAATTTAATAAACCATCTTTATATAAAATTAAATACTTATTAAATTTTTCACTATAATAAGTAATGTTTTGTAAGATATTAAAATAGCACTGATTAATGTATAAATAAAAGCGTAAAGGCTACCCTTTAGTATTGGTATCCTTTACGCTCTTTTGTTAAATAACTCTATAAGTTTTCAATATCTACTACATCATATCCTGCATCTTCTATTATTTCTTTAATAGCTTCATCAGAGATATCTGCTGAAAGTTCTACTATAGCATTTTTACCTGCTAAATCAACAGTCACTTCCTTTACAGCCCCCTGATCTTTTAATGCCTTTTCCACCCTTCCTGAACAGTGTCCACAACTCATTCCTTCAATCATAATTTTCTTTTTCATTTTATATTCCTCCTGTTTTTCATATAAAATATATATTAAGATTTTTTCTGTATTGCCGTACTTTAATTCTATCTAGCGGTGCGATGGCTTAAAGCCCCTTAGCCTTAAAGCATTTGAAACTACTGAAACAGAACTAAGTGCCATGGCTGCCGCTCCAATCATTGGATTTAATAGTGGTCCACCTAGTGCATATAATACCCCTGCCGCAATTGGAATACCTGCAGTATTATATCCAAATGCCCAAAATAGGTTTTGTTTAATATTCGTAATAGTCTTCTTGCTTAACTGAATGGCTGTTACAACATCCATAAGATCACTTCTCATTAATACAATATCAGCAGATTCCATAGCAACATCTGTACCAGATCCTATAGCCATTCCTATGTCAGCCTGAGCCAGTGCTGGTGCATCATTAACACCATCCCCAACCATTGCAACTTTCTTGCCTGTAGCCTGTAGCTTTTTAACTTCATTAGCCTTATCTTCAGGCAATACTTCTGCCAATACTATATCAATTCCTACCTGTTTTGCTATAGCTTCAGCAGTTCTTCTATTGTCTCCAGTTATCATAGCTACTTCAATTCCCAGTTTATGAAGAGCATCTATAGCAGCTTTACTGCTTTCTTTTACAACGTCTGCAACAGCAATAATACCTGCTAGTTCTCCATTTATAGAAATATACATTGGTGTCTTACCTTCAGTGGCTAATTTATCTGATTCGCTTTGTAGAGTAATTGCAATTTTTCTATCATCCATTAACTTTTTATTACCAAGTAGCATGTTTTTATCTTCAATTGTAACTTCTATACCATGTCCTGGAATAGCAATAAACTTATCTACCTTCTTCAACTCTGAGTTTTTTTCTTCCCCAGCTTTAACAATAGCTTCACCAAGTGGATGCTCTGAACCCTTCTCTGCAGATGCTGCAAGAAGCAGAAGTTCTTCTTTTGTTATACCTTCCTGCACAACTATATCCGTTACCTTTGGCTTACCTTCTGTAATAGTACCTGTTTTATCAAATACAACGGTTTTAACTTGGTGAGCAGTTTCTAATGCTTCCCCACCTTTAATTAACACACCATATTCTGCTCCCTTACCTGTACCTACCATAATAGCTGTAGGTGTAGCTAAACCTAAGGCACAAGGACAAGCAATAACTAGTACTGATATAAATATAGTTAAAGCAAAGTTTAGCGAGCTTCCTGTTAGATACCATATTGCACCAGCAATAATAGCGATACCAATAACTATAGGTACAAAGTATCCTGAAATAATGTCAGCCATTTTAGCAATAGGAGCTTTAGAACCTTGTGCATCTTCTACTAATTTAATTATTTGTGCTAATGCCGTATCTTTTCCAACTTTTGTGGCTTCAAAAGTAATAGATCCATTTTTATTAATACTTCCACCAGTTACTCTATCACCTTTGTTTTTCTCTACTGGGATACTTTCACCAGTTAGCATAGACTCATCAACAGAAGTATATCCTTCTTTTACTATACCATCTACTGGTATTTTTTCGCCAGGTTTTACAACTATGATATGTCCTACTTCTACTTCTTCTATAGGAATTTTAACTTCTTTTCCATCCTGAATAATTGTTGCTACCTTAGGCTGTAGTCCCATTAGTTGTTTAATAGCCTCTGATGTTTTTCCCTTAGACACAGATTCTAAATACTTACCTAGCATTATTAAAGTAATAATAACACCCGCTGTTTCAAAATATAGTTCCATAGCCATATCATGGTTTCCACCGACTATTTCCATAATAGCGTAAATACCATAAACAAAAGCAGCACTAGTACCTATAGCTATTAGAGAGTCCATATTAGGACTGCCTTTAAACAATGTTTTAAAGCCTATAGTGTAAAACTTACTACCAGCTAACATAACAGGTATAGTTAAAAATAATTGAATTAAGGCAAAGTTTAGAGGATTATAATGAGGATTTATAATTTCTGGTAAAGGTGCCCCCATCATATGTCCCATAGAAATATAAAAAAGTGGTGCAGTAAATATAACAGCTATAATAAATTTTTTCCAAAGAGTTTTTATTTCCTTTTCCTTTGCTTCTTTATCTTTATCACTACTCATTTCAACTTCTACATCTAATGGTTTATATCCAGCTTTTTCAATAGCTTGCTTAATTTTAGATATTTTTATTATATCATTATCATATTTCACTTTAGCCTTTTCTGTAGCAAGATTAACGCTAGCCTCTATTACTCCATTTTGTTTTTTTAAGGCCCTTTCTACAGCAGCGCTACAAGAAGCACAGGTCATACCCTTAATAGGAATAGTTATTTCTCTTACATCTGTATCTTCTACAAGTTTATATCCTAGTTTATCTATTCTATCTGCCATATCTTCCATGCTTATTTTTTCTGTATCATATTCTACAGTAAGTTTTTCTGTAGCCAGGTTTACAGTAGCCTTTGTAACTCCATCTGCCTTGGAAATGTTTCTTTCAACTGCAGATGAACAAGAAGCGCAGGTCATACCCTTAACACTTACTGTTTTAGTAGTAGTTTTCATAAATATTTCACCCCTTCATAATATATAGTTTTGTAACCCTATGTTTGATTATTTTGTTAACTTCTTAATGGTTTTTAAAACCTCTTCTATTACGTCAGTATCTCCATATTGAAGCTGATCAACTACGCAATTCTTTATATGACTCTCTAATAAAATAATTTGTACAGAATGGAGAGCAGATCTGGAAGCTTCTATTTGATTAATAACATCATCACAATAAGTGTTATTTTCAATCATATTTTTAATACCTCTAATCTGTCCTTCTATTCTATTAAGTCTATCTAAAACAGATTTTTGAGCTTTAATTGAATTTTCTGTTGGTTTCTTTGTTTCTTTATCTACGCCACAACAATTTTCCATACAATCACCTCCCTTGTTTTAAATATACCATACCCCCATAGGGTATGTAAAGTGCTTTTTATAAAAATTTTAAAATTATTTTATTATATAAAAAATAGAATCTGCTATTTAAACAAGTCTTTTATACTATTATGCAAAAAAGACAGGCATAACATACCCATCTCTTTCATATTTAGTATTCGGATTTTTTATTATTCTAAAGATAAATCTCCCATTATAATTCCTATTATATTACCTTGGTCATTTATAACAGGTACAGCTATGGTAACACAATATGTGTTAGAAGACAAAGAAATATAAGGCTCTGAAATAAAGGTTTTCCCTTTAATAGCTTCTTGGAAATAAGGTCTATGTGCATAATTTCCCCTTATTTCTTCATCGCCATGGCTTGAATCCCTAAGAACAATAGCTTTGCTATCTCCTGTATTATTCATTACAGCTAAAAGCTCAAAGAAATTATGTTTTTTTATTTCTATAAGTAGTATTTCACATGAAACAAATTCATTCATATCATGTACCTTTTTATTTTGGCTGGTATTCTTTAATACTTCAATACCATTATTAACTAGACTTTTCATACGCCCATCCATAATAAACTCTTTTACAAAACCATTAATAATAGTCTGAATATCACTGGTCATTAATCCAAGTTTTTTAATAGATTCAAACATTATTTGCACCGAAGCCGTTTCTTCCTGTACAGAAGCTGCAGCTTCCTGAGCAAAAGAGGTTGATTTTTCAGCAGCTAATGTAATTTTTTCTATTGCTTCATTAAATATTTGTATTATCTTTACTTCTTCCTCAGCTAAGTTATATATACTTTCAACTGCATTATATGTATTTTCCGTAGATTGTAAAATATGGCCTAGTTGATTTTTACTTTCGTTTATTGTTGTAATATTTTCCCTAGACCTACCTACCTCGTTTTCAATTTCCTGTGTGATATTATTTACTTTTTCCATAATACTATTAATAATAATTTCTATCTCCCCTGCTGATTGTGAAGATTGTTCTGCTAACTTCTTAACCTCATCAGCAACTACAGCGAAACCCCTACCGGACTCACCTGCCCTAGCAGCCTCTATAGATGCATTTAAAGCCAATAAGTTTGTATTATCACTAATATTAGTAACTACATAAGTTATTTGCTGAACCTTTTCAGCCTCTTGCTTTAAATCCTTCATTTTACTAGAAAGGCTAATGCTCCAATTAGTATTTATATTAAGTAGATCAACGGCTTTTTCAAATACCTCCGTGCTATCTTTAACTACTGAAACCATTTCCTTTGATATATCTTGTGTTTTTTTAGATTGTTCTAAAATATTTAATATATCTTTTTCCATTTTCTCTGTATATTCTCGTGCTTGAAAAATCGCTTGATTCTGAGATGTTGCCTCTGATGCAATATCCATTACAGCAGCCGCTACTTCCTCTGAAGAATCAGAGATATACTTTGCATTATGTTCTAATTCTTTAGTAAAGTTTAGTGTTTTCTCGTTAGAACTATATACTTTACCAATAAAATTCCTAAATCCAAATAAAAGTTCATTTATAGATTGTGCTAGCTCCCTAACTTGTTTATTCCCTCCAACTTCTAGCCTTGAAGTTAAATCTCCTTGTGAAATTTCAATGACCTTGGCATTCATCTTTTCAAGTTGCTTGTTTTTCCCCCAAACCATTCTTATTCACTCCCCTACAATGTCTTTTAACTAATTAATTCAACAATATATTTTAGTTACCTGCCTATTTTAAAAATTATATATCAATTACTCTTCAACAAAATAATGTAAATCATATTGATAAATAATATACATTGTATTAACATAGGCACAGAGATCTTTTTATTAGATAACTAACTTTTCATAGTGAACCATGTATTTTACAGAAAATTAGACAATAAAAAAACACAGCTACATAAATTGTAACTGTGTTCTTAAATATATCGCAGCGACCTACTCTCCCAGGCAGCTTCCCGCCAAGTACCATCAGCGCTGAAGGGCTTAACTACTGTGTTCGGTATGGGAACAGGTGTGACCCCTTCGCTATTGCCACGATATTTTTGAAAATCAAGTTGTTTTTCAACTGGATTTTAATCATACCACTTTAATAAGTAATATGTCAAGAGAAAATAATTCCCTCAAAACTATACAATGTTAGAATATATTGGTCAAGCCCTCGACCTATTAGTACCTATCAGCT